>JAEUIE010000044.1 GCA_016795155.1 Planctomycetia bacterium
CTTGGGAACCGGTAACAATGGTTCAATCAATGCCCAGAGTTGATCATCCAAAATCGGTTTGGCCATAGCAGTGCTCCTTGCTCGCCAAACTTATAGCCTGACTGGACGAGAAGCACTAGCTCATTTTGTTAGATGCTCTAACTCATTAAGCGTAATTACTTCAGTTTCAGTGTCATGGTCTGGGTAATGTTAGCAGAGCCGATGCCACCCATATCCATTTCGCTGATCGTCTTCATGTTCATTTCTTGAACGCGGCCCTTGGCGTTGTCGAAGAGCGTAGTGCCACTGGCATCCTTAGTGGTCATCTTCATCTGGAATGGTGCATTGGGATCGGGTTCGAGATTCAGATTGAGCTTCATGTCAATCTTGTCGAAGTCGCCTGACTTGCCTGCATAGGAATACTTGGTCTTGGTCTTCATGGTACCCATCGGGCCCATCTTCATATCCAGTGTTTTCTCCCAGTTGGTGCTGCCGGAGACTGGTGCTTCCTTGGGAAGAACCAGAACGGATTGATCCATCATGTTCTTGAACTGGTCTTCTGAAAACATGTTGCCACCCAGGCCGCCAGCCTGCCCACCAACGTTCTTCAGTTCTTCCATCAGCTTCTCTGACATCTTCACATCCGACACTTCGCCACGTGGGGAAATGGTCATTTTGATTTCGCCTTCTGTCATGGCTTTGAAAATGCCAGCCATGGCAGCGAGCGCTCCTTCGGGTTCCTTATCGCTTTTGGAATCGTATTCCATAGAGCCGATTGGCCCGCCTTCCATTTTCATGACAACGCGATCTATCTTCTGCTTGATCTTGCCATTGCCAGTAGCGGTATCGACTGATTCGGTAGTCTGTGACATTTCGAACATCATGTTCATGTTGATTTCGAATTCTTGCCCCATGGCAGACATTTTCATGTTCTGCTTCTGCTCCATGACATAGGAATTCTTGCTACCTGCCTGGAACTTGTATCGCAGTTCCTGTGCATTTAGACAAACAGGCACCAAGGCTAACAGGCAGAGTGTCAAACCCTGAAGCTTGTAACAACGCGCCAACATGAGAAACTCCTGGAAGAGGAAGGCTGAGGTTCAATTCATCTCATGCCTTCAGAATATGAGTAAACGAGCGTAAAAACAGCATAGTCATGAACTTATCATAGACTTAAGGCAGCATCTTAATTCATACGTGGATCAAGCGGCTTAATCCGGATTCCCAATGCTGATTGCAGGGCTTGTGAGCGTTGCAATTCCGTGCGACATTGCTCCCATAAATCGATCTCTTCTGAATGGAAAATATGTTCCGTTTTGGCTGGCATCACATCCCATGAATCTTCGATGATTTCCTGTTCCAACTGCCCTGGCCCCCAGCCGGAATAGTTGAGCACAAACAGTGTTGGCTCCTGCTGCTTGCGAATCAGTTGCTGCAAATGTTCAGGCAACAAGGCTCCATAAACCCCAGGCATTACTTCCATATCTGCCATGTCCCGGATGGTATGGGCAGCGGCAAATGGCCCACTGACTGGCCCGCCCATATTCAATGGCTTTTGCCAGTTCGAGGTAAATTCAAATGCCTTCTTAGCCACATCCGCCACCGTGACAGACATGGGCTTGTTGAGAATGATCCCCGCTGCTCCATTCTCGGTATGATCAAAGATCAACACGACCGAACGGGAAAAATTCGGATCGTTCAGACTTTCTGTCGCCAGCAGTAAATGACCTTTAAGTGATTTCATATTGGTGATACATCATCGCTTGAATTGACCCGCTTTGCAAGTTTTTCCAGTAGTGATAATGCATCCTGCCTGTTGTTGATTTCTTCATTCAGTTGAGCATCGCGGACTGCATCGAGAAGCACTTTGAAACGCGGACCCTTCGTAACGCCTAATTGAATCAGATCCTCACCCGTAACAAGCGGTGCAGGTTGCAATTGTTCCCTAGTCCAATGACGCAGGTGTTCGCGGCAATAATCGAGACCTTGCGTTGAGATTCCTCGTCCCTTGACATCTGCTTCCACCAGGCTCAACAAGTCAGCCACATCAGCATGTGCCAGGATAGGTTTTAATTCTGCCCAGGGCATGCTTGCAGCATGATGCATTTTCTCCAGTGAGCGAATCAGGAAATCAACCTGGGCAATCTCAGCCTGTGATAGTCTGAATTCCCTGCCAAACGTGCCAAACAATTCCTGATGTGTGATCTGCATTTCCGCTCGAAAGGCACGCTGCAAATCGAGCAACACCGCAGCCCAGCACAGCGGAAAACTGCTTTCGCCAGGCAGTTGGCTGACCAGAACGCCTGGGAATGTCTCTTCTGCCTGTTCAATGTCTACCAGTGTGGGAAGCAGTGTTGGCAATAGACGCAACTTCATGAGGTAATTCAATGCAATCTGACGTGCGGGGTACAGCAGCATTTTTTTCAGTTCATCAGTAATCCGTTCAGCACTGACCTGCTTCAAATCGGGATGCATCAGTTTGATGGCATCTGCGGTCTGTTCCTCCAGGGCAAAGCCCAGCCTGCTGACAAACCGAACGGCACGCAACATGCGGAGTTTGTCTTCCTCAAACCGCTGTACGGGATCGCCGATGGCGCGAACCAGCTTTCGGTTCAGATCAAGTTGTCCGCCGACAAAATCAATCACTTCATCGCGCGTGGGATCAAAGAACAATCCATTGATGGTAAAGTCCCGCCGCTTGGCATCCTCTTCAGGCGTTCCATAACGAACGGAATCGGGGTGTCTGCCATCGGAGTAATGGCCATCGCTACGAAAGGTAGCCACTTGAACATGAATGCCGGGTTCCTGTCCCAGAATTTCAATGACGCCAAACTGGGCCCCTACCGCAATCGTCCGGCGAAACAGCTTTCTGACATGATCTGGGCTGGCATCGGTGGCTACATCGTAATCGTGAGGTGTAATTCGCAGGAGCAGATCGCGTACACAGCCGCCAGCCCAGTAGGCACAATAACCGGCATCACGCAGACGTGTCAGTACCGACAGTGCGAACATCCGCATCTTCTGTGCGTGTTCGGCTGGCGTCGGGTTGATGCCAGATGGCAAGCTGGTTCCGGCCATATCGACGAACGTCCCACTGTGAGGCATCGGGTAGTTGTTCCGGATCGTAGTCATCATCGGTCTGGAGCACCAACACTGACCCGGGAGCTATCTTTGATTGTAATACTTCCACGCTGTTCCGGATGGCAGAAGCCTGCTCACTGATATCCGTATAGGGTGGACCCAGAAAGTAATTCGCAGGTTCTTTGGGAATGGCTCCTTTTTCAATCCATCGATAGGCATCAACCTGGAGCACCCGTACCTGGTCACTGACACCAAATATTTTTGCGTGTTTCAGAATAGCCTGTACAGCAGCGCCATCTTTTTCGATGAACGTAGACTGTCTGGCTCCGCGGCTCAATGCTTCCAGTCCGACAGCTCCGCTACCTGCAAAGATGTCGAAAAAAGGCCGTTCGGGTATTTCGTGCATCAGAATGTTGAAGAACGCTCCCCTAGCCCGATCCGACATGGGCCGGAGCTTGGGATCGAGTTTCACATCGATCTTTCGACCACGAAGATCGCCGCCAATAATACGTAAACGGTACTGCACTGAAACCTCTTGAATAGACGTTGGCTTTGCTATTCTACAAAAACAGCCGCTGGTTCACGAAACATCCATGACCATTCACTTGTGCCCCACATTTTGATTTCTTAGGATAGAGATAACTTGCCTGCTTCCCTCCTGTCCGTTCCCGCCTGAAAGATGTTTGCCATGCTTCGATACCTTGCAGTTCTTGTCTGTCTTTCTATTTCTGTTCATGCTTTGCACGCTCAGCCCGTGCCTCGTCTGAATGTACTTTCACCCGCTGGAGGGCAGGTAGGCACTGAGGTCAAAGTCGTGCTCACAGGCACTGATCTGGATGAGGTCACCAGCCTGCTGATTGCACCCGCGGGTTTAACCGCTGAACGAACACCTGACCCTGCCAAGAAGGGTGCATTCCTGCCCAATGCCTTTACCGTCAAGATTCCCAAAGAAACTGTTACAGGCAACTTTGATGTGCGTGCTGTTGGCACCTGGGGAGCCACCAACCCTCGGGCATTTGTCGTAGGCGAACTGCCCGAATATGCGGAAAAAGAACCCAACAACGATGTCCCCCAGGCTCAGAGCATTTCGCTTAACTCTACGGTGAACGGAGTCATTCAAAGTCCTGCTGATGTTGATTATTATACCGTCAGTTGCAAACAGAATGAAACCATTATTGTTCACATCCTCGCTGAGAGTATGGACAGCCGTCTGGAACCCGATGTTCGCGTTTTTCAAGCATCCGGGAAACTCATCTCTGCCAATCGACCTCGCGCTGTACCCGATGGAATCTGCACCTTTACTGCTCCCGTCGATGGCGTTTACCTGATCCGAATCTGTGCACATGCCCATGTCGAAGGAAATCCAGAGTCGTTCTATCGTTTAAGTGTTTCGACACGCCCCTGGATTGAAGCCATCTACCCTGGCATGGTAGAGCCAGGCAAAGCGACTTCAGGAACGATCTGGGGTTACAATTTGCCAGGCGGAACTGCTGATCCCAGTTTTGTCGTCAATGGCCAGCCTCTTCAGAAACTAAATGTCACGCTGACGCCCCCTGCCGATGCACATGCTGCACAGCAGTTGCAGGGTCAATGCTGGATACCTTCTTTCAGGTCAACTCTGGACGGTTTCTTTTATCGCACCAGGAACGCTGCAGGCTGGTCTAATGCCGTGCCAGTAACCTATGCTCATGCACCAATCATCGTGGAAGCAGCGGATCATGGCACTGCAGCCAAGGCACAACCGATTACCCTGCCTTGTGAACTGGCAGGCCGCATTGAACGACGTAATGACCGCGACTGGTATGCATTCACCGGCAAGGCGGGCGAATTCATTGCCATGGAAGCCTTTGCCGAGCGGTTGGGTGTCCCGGTTGATCTCTATTTCGCCTTGTACCGGGACAATGGCACACTGATCAGCGAGTACGACGATCAAAGTGAACCGGTGTTGTATCATCGCTTTTACGGTCGGACCGACGATCCATCGGTTCGAGTCACATTGCCTGCTGATGGAAAATATCATCTGCTGGTGAGCAGTCGGGATGCGACTCTGCGAGGTGATCCCCGACTGATGTATCGGATCAGTTTGAACAAACCGAGACCCGATTTTCGCGTGGTGGCAGCCGACGCCAATCCGGTTAACCCAGGCGCCATCAGGCTGGTGCCAGGCGGCAAACAGCTTGCAGATCTGGTGGTGTTCCGACGAGGTGGATTTACCGGCCCGATTACCATCGGTGTGGAGGGGTTGCCTGCCGGGGTGACCTGTGAAGCAAACTCCATCCCCGCCGGTGCCAACACCGGTTTGATCGTGTTTTCCGCAACGAATAAAGCAGCCGTTGGGAATGTGAATCTGGTCATCAAGGCAACCGCAAGCATTGATGGACAGACGGTGACAAGGGAAGTACGAACAGGATGCCTGGTATGGCCTAATGTCAATGAACAGAACAACAGTCCGGGCATCAGTCGACTTTGCCGGGCTATGGTACTTTCAGTTTGTGCGGGTAAACCGGCATTCCGGATCAGTTCGGTGGAGAAAGAACTGAAACTTCCAGCGGGAGCCGGACATAACCTCAAAGTAAAAGTAGAACGTCTTTGGCCGGAAGCCAAAACTCCAATCATCATCACCGCGTTGCATCTGCCAGCTGGGGTAACGTTCAATAACAATCAGCCGCTCACTCTGGCAGCAGATAAAAATGATGCCGAGATCAGGCTGCAGGTGCAACCTAACAGCCAGGCCAAACAGTTTCCACTGGTTTTACGCGCAGTCACCCAGGTGCCTTTTGCCAAAGACCCGCAGGCTAAACAGAAACCAACTATTCAGATCTCTGACTGGTCATCACCCTGCCCGGTTGAAGTGTACCGTGAACTGGTCGAAGTCACCGTTCCCAGTTCACCTGTTTCGCTGAAACCTGAGGGAGAAGCTACCGTCGAACTAAAACTGAAACGCCTGAATAATTATCAGGGCGCTTTTACGGTTCAGGTACAGGGGTTGCCAGGAGGAATCACTGCAGTTCCTCTGACCATTGCGGAAAAAGCAGTGGAAGCCAAGCTGGTGCTGAAAGCCAACCGGAATGCTACTGCGGTCAAGACAGACAACGTACGAGTGCGATTTTCAGGCACGGTAAATGGAGTGAATCTCGTGACCGAGATTAAACTTCCGATTGAAGTAGTGAAAGCTGATGTGGCAAAACCTCAAGCACCAGCCAAGAAGAAGTAATTACTTCACCGGCGGAAGTGGAATACTTGGAATTTGTGGAGCCTTCAGAGTTGGATCGCCACTGGAGACCTGTTTCAGCTTGGCTGCCCACGACTGATAGAGTGCATTGAGACTGTTATCACCGGTCGCAGAAAGCTTTTCCTTGTGGGAACGTGCATCCTTCAGTAATGGATGATCTTTCCAATCATTATTGGTGCCGTATTTGTTGATAGCAGAATCGTAAAAGCTGATGGCTTTCGATACATCACCCAGATTCTCGTTAGCACGGGCAGCACCGATGAATGCACGCAGCAGAATTTCAGGATGGCTGGCAGTCTTGCTCAGCGATTCGTACTGCTGGGCAGCCTGGTCGAATTCCTTTAGAGCTTGTTGTGGATCAATGAACAACTGGGAAAAGCCCCGGTCGAACGCCTGATCTGCTGCACCTAACAGAATGGCATGACCTGCGGGTCCTGACTTCCAGGGCTCTGGAGCATCGCCAAGACGATCACGCTGTTCGTAATACTGAATCCAGGCTCGCGAAACACGGTTGGCAGCAGTACTCGACCAGTACCAGTAAACGATGCCCAGGGCAACGACCAGCCCCAACATGAGGAGAATCATGTTCGATGGGCGTTTCACACCAGTCGTTAACTGAGTTAACCCCTTGGAGAGATCATTTTCTGCCAGACGATGCCGTTCTTCAGCCTTCATTGCTGCATCCTGAAACTCTTTGCAACTGACATCTTAGGTGGAGTGGAATACAGGTCAATCCTCCAAGTTCATGGAGTTGCAGCAACAGTTTCTCGTTGGGGTTTGATTTGCACCGATTTTCTGCGAGAACCACGTGCTTTTTCGTGCCTGCCACTGAGTGTTTCGTAGTTTTTGCATAGCCACCAGAACAGCCAGATCAGGTGCAAGGCCAGGCCAGTGGCATACATGACGGTCAATACTGGATAGAAGCGTGATAATTGATTGCGCATACTGTATTCATAGGTAGAACGATCCAGAGGAATCAGCGTCATCATAGCCGGATGGATGAAACTAATGGAATCAAAATACGGATTACGAGAGTTACCCATGATCCAGCACGAGCACAGGCATACCAGAAATAAATGAACCTGTATCGATAGTAACGACACCGTAAAGGCATGCCTGGTCCACAGCGTGAGCAGCCAGGCAAGAGGCAACAGAAGCATACAGAGCAGCCAGAGGGTCATCAGTCCATCCTCCCGGAACATGCCAAAGACCATCGGCACGAGAATGACGGTCACCACCGGCAGGCTGAAACCAGCGAAGAGGGCACCCGTTACCGAGCGGGCTACCAGCGAGCAGGTTATGCCATGCAGCACAAACCCCATCGTGACTAACGTACCCATAAATATGGAGAGCACTGCATTGCTAAACGTAACCTGGTCTGCAAGTACAAAGAGCAGCATGACCGTAATAATGAGCAGGTAAACTTTCTTGACATGTCGCCAGACCGAGAGGAATGTCCCGAATATGACTTCATGGGCTTCGAGTGGCGTCACCAGAATAAACTCAAGGAAACCACGTCGCCGGTCATTCACAATACAGATGCCAGCAGTCAGGCAAGCCATGATTGCCAGGCCCAGCCAGGGCCAAACCATGAAAACGATAATCGATTCGACGCGTCGGAAAAAGTTTTCATCCAGTGTTACGAGATATACAAGAGCCAGAATCACCAGAATCCAGCCACCTAATTGAGCACGCTGCAAGTGATTCTCCCGATCGTAGACGAATGCCCGCCTTGACCGTTGCCAGAGTGGATTTTCGACCGGAAACCAGAGCCATTGATCAGGCTTACTTTTGGGCAGATGCTTGAGCAAGCGGCTAGTGACCGGCTTGAGCAGGATCAGATTCACCACCCAGGTAATTGCCCGCCGTATGCGTTGCATCAATCTACCTGGCCCTGGTTCTATTCGCACACGCCGCATGGCCAGGTAAATCAAAAGGCAGGACCAGAGCACCGGCAAAATCAACATCCACCAGAAATACCAGGGGCCTAACACGGCACTGATCCGCATGGCCGTGAAATCTTCGACTGATATCACGAACATCGCTAATGGATTGATCAGGCAAACAATGGTTAAGGCCAGAAAATAGATTCCATCGCGAGAAAACGCGGGGCTCAATTTTCCAAATATTTCCAGTTGGTACATCACTTCCAGACTGTGAAGCACTTCTGCACCGGCAAAAATCAGCATGGGAATCACCAGCAGCCAGCACAGCATCCACCAGTAGGTTCTGATCAACGCACCGAGTGTGGTTTTGGTCGTCGTGGAAAAATAGATGGCAAAAGAACTGACATACAGCAACGCCACCATGGTAGCTATCAGTGCGTGGACAAATACCTGAGCATTCACGCCGCCGAACAACATGGTCATGGCAACAATGGGCACACCGCTCAGAATCAGCAGCACCATTGAAACCACACGGCTAAGCAGCTTGCCGAAGATGATTTCCCGGTTGGTGAGTTGCGTGGTAAACAGCAGATCAAGTGTCTTTTGTTCACGTTCCCCCGAAATGACACCGGTGAGAAAAAAGGGGACAAAAATATAGACCGCAAGGTACTGCACCCACAGGTAGCCCAGAAAAAAGTGCTCCGCCATGCGGGCCAGGGTTGCGACTGTTGTTTTGCCCTGAATTCGAACCATCCACTGCGATTCTTCATAGACCAACCATAAAACCAGCAGCACCACAGCGCCAAATAGTATGCGATTCTGGTAATACCTCCATCGACGCGACATCTCCACCATTTCCTTGGCGAAGATCGGACCGAACAGGTCTGTAATCATCGAGAGCATCAGCCAATACTCCAGTTGCATTACAACCTAGCAGATGAACCGACGTGATGCATTATCTTTCCAACTGATTACTGTGCCGTCAAACCACCATCCACAGGCAGATTGGCTCCAGTCAGGAAGCCTGCTTCGGGCGAACACATGTATAACACCGCACTGGCGATTTCTTCAGGCTTGCCGATTCTGCCAATGGGATGCATCTTGTTCAGCATTTCCCTGCTGCTTCCCTCTTCGGACATTCGCTCAAACATTTCCGATTCGACCACGCCGGGAGAAACCGAATTGATTCGTACACCCTGGCTGGAATACTCCAGTGCTGCCGAACGGGTCAGACCAATCACGGCATGTTTCGATGCAGCATAGACTGACATGCCTGCTACACCCACCACGCCTGTTACGGATGCATTATTGACAATCACCCCGCCGCCCCCTTTCAACATGGCTGGAACCTGATATTTCATGCACAGCAACACGCCAAGAACATTGCAATCCATTACCTGGCGATAGTTCTCCACGGTCTGTTCATGCGTCGGCTTGTACCGTAGCCCCTCCACACCAGCATTGTTGAATGCCACATCCAGACGGCCAAAGGTTTTCATGGTTGCTTCGATCAATCCATTGACCTGTTCTTCACGACTGACATCGGTTGGAACGAACAAGGCATCGGTCTGATGTGATTTCAATTCTGCAACCAGTGATTCGCCTTCTACAGCACGTCTGCCAGCCACCACAACCCTGGCTCCTTCGCGGGCAAAGGCGATGGCAGTGACCCGGCCAATACCTGAAGTGGCCCCTGTAACCAGTGCAACTTTGTTGTGAAATCGCATCGTAATTCACCTTTCAACTGAAAATGATACGGAGATTGTCAAGTTGATTACATTACACCAGTGTATGAGGCGATATTGACCCCTTTTTCCCACCAGCGTACACTTCCTTGGTTCATATACTGTACTAATACCGCTGTGTTTTCTTCAGAACTTTTGGTGCGAAGATAACTTACGGTTTGAACTCGGGGAAAATGCGGGTAGGGATACCCAATCTCTCAGTATTTCCACAACTCCTTCAGTCAGGCGCTCCACACGATGTCTACCGCTACGAAAGAACCCAAGATGGCTTCGACATCCAATCAACCCGCAGCACCCCGGCAAGACGATAGCAGTCTGTGGGAGAAGATCGGCGATGGATTTACGGCCATGACCGAGGGCGTCAACGGCCTACTCTCCAAGATGTTCGGATCGAGCAACGAACGTGCGGTTCGCAATCTCGGTTTTATCCGTCTGAAGGATCAGGATCCACCTTACCGCATTGCTCCTGGTTCCGTGCTGGCCCGCATCAATGAGCTAGAACCGAAAATGCGGGAGCTTTCCGATGAAGGCCTCAAGGCATTAACCCCTGCATTCCGGGCACGGCTGGCCAAGGGCGAAACGCTGGATGACATTCTTCCCGAAGCGTTCGCTGCCTGTCGTGAAGCTGGCCGTCGATTCAAGAATATGCGTCATTTCGATGTGCAGATGCTCGGTGGCATTGCACTGCACCAGGGCAAGATTGCTGAAATGGTGACTGGTGAAGGAAAAACGCTGGTAGCCACCGCACCTGCCTACCTGAATGCATTGACTGGTCAGGGGGTGCATGTCATCACGGTCAATGATTACCTGGCCCGTCGCGATTGCGAATGGATGACACCCATTTATCAGGGCCTGGGAATCACGGCGGGATTCATTCAAACCGATATTGATCCTGAAGGGCGACGTAATGCCTACGATTGCGACATCACGTATGGCACCAACAGCGAATTCGGCTTTGACTATCTGCGAGATAACATGAAGCCGGCCCGTTGGGGTGACAACCGTTTCAATAAGTATCAGCAGCAGTGTCAGAAGGCACTGAATTACGCCATCATCGATGAAGTGGATAACATTCTGATCGATGAAGCCCGTACGCCTCTCATCATCAGTGGTTCAGCACATGGCAACGTTGAACGATTCAAGCAGGCAGATCGTGTTGCCCGACAGTTGAAGAAAGATGTTCACTTCGAAGTGAAGGAAAAGGAACGCACCTGCCATCTCACTGAAGAAGGCATTCACTATGCAGAAAAGCTGGCTGGTGTGGAAAGCTTTTACACCGCAGGCAACATGCACTGGCCTCACCTGCTCGATCAGGCATTGAAGGCACACCACCTCTACCACCGCGACAAGGAATACATGGTCGCGCCAAGCCAGGAACCACATGAACGTGGCAGACCTATCGTGGTGATCATCGATGAATTCACTGGTCGTGCCATGTTTGGCAGACAGTGGTCGGACGGGTTGCATCAGGCGGTAGAAGCCAAGGAAAATGTACCCATCAAGGAAGAAACACAGACGCTGGCGACGGTCACCCTACAGAATTTCTTCAAGCTCTACAAGAAGCTGGCAGGCATGACCGGTACGGCCATGACCGAAGCCAACGAATTCTGGAAGATCTACAAGCTCGATGTGTTGGCTGTGCCAACAAACCGGGCCATGAAACGCAAGAATTATCCTGATGTTGTCTTCCGAACAGAAAAAGAAAAATGGAACGCCATTCTGGAAGAAATTGTTGATGTACACGCATCGGGACAGCCCATTCTGGTTGGCACGACGGATGTCGCCAAATCGGAAGAACTGAGCGTGATGCTTAAACGCCGAGGCATCAAGCATGAACTGCTCAATGCCAAACCTGAATTTGTCGCCAAGGAATCTGAAATTGTTGCCCAGGCAGGTCGACAAGGCTCAGTCACCATTGCCACCAATATGGCTGGTCGAGGGACCGATATCATTCTCGGCGGTAATGCGGAATACATGGCTTGGAATGAACTGCGTCATGAATACCAGACTCGTCTCGACGTACCGGTTGATGTCTGGAAAGCAAAAGTAGATGAAGTTGAAGCACGTGAGAAAACCAAAGAGGAAGGTCGCAAGGTTGCTGAACTGGGCGGGTTGCATGTGATCGGCACGGAACGGCACGAATCACGCCGCATCGACAATCAGCTTCGCGGTCGATCAGGCCGTCAGGGCGATCCTGGATCGAGCCGGTTTTATGTCTCACTACAAGATGAATTGATGCGTATTTTCATGGGTGAATGGGTCGCCAACGTGCTGACACGTTTGGGCATGAAAGAGGGCGAAAGCATTGAAAGCAAGATGGTCAGCCGGCGTATTGAGGCTGCCCAGAAGAAGGTGGAAGAACGCAACTTCGATATACGCAAAAATCTATTGGAATACGACGAGGTCATGGATTATCAGCGTAAACGCATCTATGGCTTCCGGCAGAAGATTCTCGATGGAGCCAACTGCAAGCTGATTATTCAGGAAATGCTGCAGGACACCGTTTCCAAAAACGTGGACAGATTCCTGGGAGATCGTTACGGCACCGAAGCGTTTACCCGCTTTGTCGGCAATCGGCTCAATTGCGAGTATGACCCCAGCGAATTTGTCCGCATGCCGTTCAGCGAAGCTGAAACCAATGCCAAGAACAAGGCTTGCATGAAGGCGGTCAACGCCATCCAGGATGCCCTCGAAGAGAACATGGATCCCACCATTGAGGACAGCGAGTGGAACTGGGAAGCCTTTGCCAAGTTCATGGACGCGAAGTTTGGCGTCAAGACTTCGGTGCGTGAACTGAAGCAGATCGGCCGTGACAAGATCATGGAAGAGTTGCTGCCTCGCGCTGAAAAGAACATTGAGGCCATTGACATTCGGGAAGGTGCCCCGATGCTTGCAGAAGATTACGGCCTGTCTGCTATTGCTAACTGGTTCAGGCTTAAATTCAACCTGACGGTCAACATCGACGAACTGCGTGATAAATCGGGTGCCACGGTTAAAGCCTTGCTGAATGAAAAGGTGAAGCAGCTTTACACGGAAAAGGAAGTTGAATTCCCCGTCAAAGTATTGATGCATCACTTCCTGGGCCGCGACATGTATGGCCAGCAGCGGTTTGATCCGCACGGACTGTTAGCCATGGCCAAGGAACGGTTTGCCGGTGGTACTGCTGGTATTGCCGATCCTGAGTTCGTAATTGCCACCAAGGACAACATCGAAAAAATGCTGATTGACACCAGCCGGAAAGCCTACCCGGCAGATGGGGCTGATCGCATTGAAGCAGAACTGGACAAGCACTTCGGCTCAGCGACCAAGCTCAGCGAAGAATCTGCACGGGAACTGGCGGCATGGGCCAACCAGTCGCTCAAGCTGCAGGTGGAAGTCAATGAACTGGCTGGCTTCAAGGAAGATCATGTTCGCCAGGTACTTTACTGTGCTTTTGATAATGTCTATCGACCGGAAATGATGTCGATGGAACGTTCACTGGTGCTGAACGTGGTCGACTCTTCCTGGAAAGACCACCTCTATTCGATGGACTACCTTCGATCTGCCATCAGCTTCGTGGGCTATGCACAGCAGGATCCCAAAACGACCTACAAACGCGAAGGTATGCGGGCGTTCGATGAGATGTGGGAAGGTGATCCGAATGCGGAATTCCAGGAGAAGGAAAGCATTCGCGACAAGATTACTGATCTGATTTTCCGCATGGAAGAAGCCATTCAGGATACATCCGAAGCGGTGCTGTCGAGTGCTCAGACCCGGCACGATGCCGCCAGCAGACCCCTGCCTCCCGAAGGCAGTATTCGGGCACAGCAGGATGAAGCCATCGCCAACAGCCAGCAGGGCGCAGGCAAACCGGAACCGGCCCGCAACAAGGGGCCACGCGTCGGCCGCAACGACCCCTGCCCCTGTGGCAGTGGCAAAAAGTACAAGCAGTGTCACATGAAAAAGGACATTGGCTAAAAAAAATACTCGGTGCTGAGTTCTCAGTGCTTAGCCTGAGTACTGAATTGAGATAATTGATGCTTTGGGTGCCATGGTTTGCGTGTACTCACGCTAACCATGCCTATCCGAAACTCGAATACTAAGCACTATTTCATGCGAAAGGATTCGCGAACGTGCCTGGGCTTCTCAATCTTCTTTACCTGCTGGCACTTCTTATCGCCTCTCCCTGGCTCCTTTACCGGCGATGGCGTCAAGGCAAACGTCTAGGCGGCCTTCGTACCAAACTCACCGGCGACGTCGTCTTGACTATGACTTCGGGAGCATCCCCAGGCCAAAACCAACGCATCTGGTTGCATGCCGTCAGCGTTGGCGAAGTATTGCTCCTTCAACCCATTATCAACAAGCTCAAACAACAATTCCCAGATTTCGGTCTATACCTCTCCGTCACCACCACCACCGGCAGAGAAGTCGCAGAGAAAACCTACCCCGATCTGAACATCATCTGGTTTCCTTTCGATTTCACCTGGGCGGTCAACCGTGCTTTATTGCAGATTCAGCCTCAACTGATCATCCTGGCTGAGTTGGAGCTTTGGCCGAATTTCATCACGATCGCTCACGCCAGATGTATTCCAGTTATTGTTGTGAATGGCCGCATGGGGCAGCGCAGCTTCCGGGGGTATCAGCGGCTTCGCTGGTTGATTTCCCCGCTGCTGAAACGCATCGATCATTTTGCAGTACAGCAGGAGGAGTATGCACAAAGACTGCTGCAGCTTGGCATGCCAGCGGAAAAAATCAGCATTACCGGTTCCGTCAAATTTGATGGCGTCACGGTGAATCGCCACGACGCGAAAGTCGAGCAGATGCGCACCTTGCTAGGCATCAAAAAAGAAAGCCTGGTCTGGGTAGTGGGAAGCACCCAGGCACCCGAAGAATCCTGGGCGCTGGAAATCTTTCAGATCGCACGTCCATTTCATCCTGATCTGACGCTGATCATCGTCCCGCGCCATCAGGAACGTTTCCAGGAAGTGGCTGACTTGATGGCAAAATCAGGACTGCCTTTCCGCCGCAGATCAACCCTGAACACTCAGCACTCAGCACCTGGCACCACTCTCTTTTTGATCGACACCCTGGGTGAACTCAAGACCATCTGGGGGCTGGCTGACGTCGCCTTTGTTGGTGGCAGCTTTAACGAGCGGGGCGGGCAGAACATGATTGAACCTGCTGCTTATGGCGCTGCAGTAACCTTCGGCCCGAATACGTGGAATTTCAAGCAGATCGTTCAATCGCTGCTTGAGCATCGTGCTGCCATCGAAGTGAAAAACAAAAACGAATGGGCTGGTACAACGACGCGTTTATTGGCAAGTGCAGCAGAGCGTCAGGAACTAGGCAACCGGGCCCAGCAGTTCGTAGCCAGCCAGCAGGGGGCAACGCAGAAAACGATCGAATTGATTGAACCCTATTTACAACAGGATCACACCCGGAAGCAGGCGGCTTAGTACGCATTCTTCTGTGAGAAGCCTCGCAGAACTGTCAGCACCATGATGCGTAAATCGAACCAGGGATTCCAATGCGTGATGTAATAGAGATCATGGCGAATGCGTTGTCGTAGTGATGTATTACCTCGCCAGCCTTGCACCTGGGCCCAGCCGGTCATGCCTGCTTTCACCATGTGCCGTGCCATGTAGTTGGGAACCGTTTTCCGGAACCGCTCAATAAAGACTGGTCTTTCCGGCCTTGGGCCTACCAGGCTCATTTCACCTTTGAGAACATTGAATAACTGAGGCAGTTCATCGAGATTCCACTTGCGTAGATACTGTCCCAGCCGGGTAGTTCGTGAGTCCCCTGCAGTTGCCCAGATCGGGCCGGTGGATTGTTCCGCATCGAGGCGCATGGTGCGGAACTTGATCATCTGAAATCGCTGGCCGTTCAGACCGCAGCGTTCCTGCCGATAGAACACCGGCCCCTTGCTGGTCAGTTTCACCAGGCAGGCAATCAGCAGCATCATTGGCAATGAGAGAAGCAATGCCAGACTTCCCAGCACCAGGTCCATCGTTCGCTTGACGGCTCGGTTCAAGCCCAAATGAGGATTATCCCGCAAACCGATAAAGGTCAGCCCATCCACTTTGGTAGTAGAGAATGACAATGGAGTGAGTGGGGCAGCATCGAGTATAAGCCTGATTTCCACAATGCTCTGACTCAGCGTTTCATAGACCCGCCTGGCTTCATGGTACCGTTGTAATGGCAAAGCGATAAAGACCTGGCTGATGCCATGTTCCAGAACCAGCCGAGGTAAATCAGACACATTTCCGATGATTGGCAGATCGCTCGTCCAGCGTGTCGGTTCATCTTCAATGAAGCCGATCACATGCATGCCCATCCAGCCGGCATGTTCCATGGCACGGGCCGTTCGACGAGCAACCCGGCCTGTGCCGACAATCACCACCGGGGTGGCGTTGTAGCCCTGGGCACGCAGGTTGCCAAGAATGAGCCACCAGAGCCTGCGAAAGAGGAATAGCCCAAATGTTACCAGAACAACGAGGTAGAGCACAATAGAGCGATGAATACCTGGAAGTGGCTCGATAACATAGAGCGTCAGCAGCCAGAGCGCCATCGCTTGTAAAAGGCTGACTAGTTCTTCCCTGGCTCTACGCAATCGATGCAACACATAGAGCTTGCATACCGCGAGCGACAATGCCGCCAGGCTGAGGATGGCTACCCATTTGGAAATGAACTCCTCGCCTGCCTGCAGGTAGAAAACAACCGAGATGACCAGCAGGTCCCAAAGCAGAAACCAGAAAACCAAAAGTTGTCGATTCGAAGGCAGCACGTCGGACCTCCTTGTCCGTTACCATGCATAGTAAACCGTCTTCGAAGTCGCTGGTCAAGATTAGTCATCAAGTGATTAAGATTTGCAGCAATATCAACCGACTATTTTCCACGCAACTCGCGTCTAATGACCAGTTTCAATCCTGACCAGATTTCATCTACCGCACACACCTTGATATCCACCAAACTTATAGGCAAACAGACATCCCGAATCGTCTGCTCGGTAATATCCGTAGGCACCTTGCTGGCTTTCTTGGGCCAGGATACCCAGATCATGCCATCCTGCTCAAGAAACTCCAGGGCACGGGACAGCAACAATTCCAGTTCACTTCTCTCTTTGACAAAGAAGTGAATGAAATCGAGCTTGCCTCGCAAGGCCTTCGAGACAGTCACATCTTCAGGTAACGATCCCAATTCACGAAGGTAACCATCGGGTGCATCACGGAAATGCACTCGCATTCCCGGTTGTATGCCGAGTTTCTTCAGCAGCGGCGTGCCACTGTAACCGGACATTACCCTTTGTCCTTGCGGGGAGTATTGCTGGCAATAAGTTCGAGCGCCGTTTTCTTGAGTCTTTGCAAATCGAGTTTGCCACTGCCCAACACGGGCATTTCATCAACCTTGTAGTACTGCCGTTCATCCGGTATCCACAAATTAGGCAACCCACTCTTGCCGAGTTTCGATTGCACCTCAGCCAGGTTCATCTTGTCGTAATCGACATAGAGGACGACTAGCTTTTCACCCTTCTTTTCATCCGGTACGCCCACGATGGCAAATACCCGATCTGCAGTATCAACAATAGTGTGCAGTTCATCCTCCACACGGACATGAGGCACCATTTCGCCAGCAATCTTGCTGAAACGAGACAAGCGATCAGTAATGGTCAGGAACCCATCATGATCGAGCTTGGCAATATCACCTGTGACATACCATTTGCCTCGCATGACTGATTTCGTCAGTTCAGGTTTGCCCAGGTAACCTTCCATGACGTTCGGACCATAGACCATGAGCATGCCAGGCTGCTCTGGTGGCAAATCCACTTCGGTCTCAGGATCAACAATTCTGACAGCAATGCCCGGAAATGGATGTCCGATCGAGCCGGGCTTGGTACCAACTTGTTTGACACCTCCCAGTTCGGCATCGTTCAGGTTGGCAGACACTGCAGGGGCCAATTCAGTTGTTCCGTAACCTTCCTTCGGCTCGATATCAAATTTGGCTTTGAACTCCTCCCGTACCGAGCATGGCAGTTTCTCTGCTCCAGTAATCAGTAGTCGTAAGCTGGCAAAGTCTTCCTTCGCGCATTTCCGCATGTAGAAGCGGAGGAATGTTGGAGTAGCAGTAAAGATGGTTGCCTTGAATTCCCTGCAGGCATCGCCCACTTCACTGGCCTGTCTGGGGTCAGGGAAGCAAACCACTGAAGCACCAGTGACAATTGGCAACCAGAAACAAACGGTGTAGCCGAAGCTGTGAAACAGGGGCAGAACAGAGAGAATGCGATCCGTTGCGTGAATATCAATGGCTTGCGATGCAGATTCGATATTAGCCATCACATTGTGATGGCTAAGCATGACACCCTTAGGTTCGCCGGTGCTGCCACTCGAAAAGATCACAGTAGCCAGATCGTTGCTTGTGTGTTTGCCCAAGCCGAGCACCAGATATTCAATCGCCACGCGAGGCAACAACAGTAGTGTCAGGAAGGTACGCAGTTTGACAAACTTGGTAACCTTCGGTCCAAAATCTTCCAGTTCAACGATTTCGACATCGGGGCCAAAATCAAACACCAGCTTATCTTCGATCTTCTTGCGAAATTGTCTCGAAGTCAGCACCTGCTTGATATTGCACTGCTTGATGGAGGATCGAATCGATTCTATCGATGCAGTGTAATTCAGATTAACGGCAGTTCTACCCAGCAAACTCACGGCAATGTTGGCAATCATGCCACCCACGACGGTTGGCATCAAGAGTCCCACCATTTTGGAATCGCCAATTCGTTCTTTGATCAGACGAGACAGGCAGACAGCCCCGGTCAACGTTTCGATGTAGTTGAGCTTTCTGCCAGTCTTCCCCGGTTCCATCAAACAGGGACGGAAACGATGCCTGCACACTTCACGGACAAATTCCCGATGCAAAGGTTTATGTTCGTCTTTTCTCAGGTTAAAGGAATCAGCGATCAGTTCCTGTACAGCTTCCCGCACCTTCCAGGAAGGCGTAGCTTGTGGCATCACCTTGCCATAAATGATCGTGAATGGATACCGCCAGCGCTGCGGCCATTTCCAGAAGAGCTTGCCATAGCGGTAACTGAAGATGCTGCCCCAGAGGCGATCCAGGCCAACCGGAATAATGGGTGCATCAGCCTTCTTGAGGATGTGCTCCATGCCCCGTTTGAAAGGCATCATAGTGCCAGTGCGGCTGATCGCGCCTTCAGGGAAGATGCCTACCAGTTCACCACGGTGCAGTGCTTGCTGTGCCAGCTTGAGGGAAGTGATCAAATCGCGGGCACTGCCATTGTCGGAGATGGGTATCACCTGCCCCAGGCGAAGAAGCCAGCCCATTCTGGAAGTATTTACATAGGGCGCCCATACCAGAAAACGTATGCGTCGCGGGCAATGGTAGTAGAGAAACAGTCCATCCAGCATGCTGAGATGATTGCCGACGATCAAGCCAGGGCCGGTTTTGGGTATGTTCTCTAACCCGACAACCTTGGTACGGTAAAACAGCTTGAGGATGACCCAGATGGCGGAGTAACAGATCGCCCGGAGAATCTTCTGAAGAATCGTCAACTCGGGTAACGTACTGGGAGTGGAATGTGCGTGGCAGGCTGTCATGAATTCACCGATCTCACTGGAAAACTGCTATGAACAGTAGCAAAGCAAACAAGTTTTTGCCACTGGTAAGTCCTAACATGACAAAACTTATACCCTTCTAAAGTTCAAAAAGTAACGCCGATGAGAATATCATCGGCGTGCGAAAGGTGCTAAGTCAAAACGGAATTACGCCAGGGCTTTTTCAACTGCTGCAGCATAAGCTGATTTAGGCTGAGCACCCGATAGCCTTTCGATCACTTCACCATTCTTGAAAATATAAACCTGGGGAATGGTGTTGATACGGAATTGAGCTGCCAAATCCTGGTTGTCGTCGACGTTCACCTTGCCCACTACCACTTTGCCTGCATATTCATCGGCAAGTGCCTCGATGTGAGGAGCAATCATGCGACAAGGTCCACACCAGACAGCCCAGAAATCAACCACGACTGGCAACGCGCTTTCCACCACAGCACTCTGCCAATTGGCCTGGTTCAGTTCCACTACATTCTTAGCAGCCATAACTCCGTATCTCCCTGGACAAACTAAGCTTCAACTTCAGCATTGTAGACATGTCACAGGCTGAGGCCAAGTTTTCTTGATTTCCTATTATTTGGAACGGTGTTAATGCCTGATTCCTACACAATGGATAGCGGTAATAGCGCCTATGCGTAGTTAAGGGTAGCATCCGCACAGAGTTGCCATAGCATACTCAGTACCTGCTTGTGGCATCTGATTTGCTCTGTATTATGCTAACTTACTGCATAGATGGCGATGTCTAACTACCTTACGATACTTTTTCTGCTGTCTTGCTTGATTTTTACCGGTTGCGGTGAAAGTGCCTATCCCACTGGGACGAAATATCATTTCCAGCCTTACACCGTTCTCGAAGGTACCGATACTGTCAAAACCTATGCTCTCAATGAGGATCAGGTTGAGCAGATGGATGAGTTGCTGTTACCGTTTTTCGGTACACCCCGCAACCCTCAGGTCAAAATTGATGGCCTCGACAGTGAACTGAATGAACTTCAGTTATCACCAGACCAGATGGCAGAGGGCAGCAAGTTGTTCCTGGCACAGTGTGCCAACTGTCACGGCAAGGAAGGAGCCGGGAATGGAAAATCTTCTGTGACACTGGACCCCAAACCACGCGACTACCGGTACGGCAAATTCAAATACTTATCAACGGTCCGCAAGGATAACGACGGGAAACCTGATACAGGCCGAGCCAGCCTGCCCGCTCGTGAAGACCTGTTTCGCACCATCAAAATGGGTTTGCCTGGTGCAGGCATGTCCAGCTTTGATCAAAGCGATGAGCGTATCAACCGCCTTGTAAGCTATGTGATCCATCTGGCATTGCGAGGCCAGGTTGAATATCGACTCACACGATTCTGGCTTGAAGAAGATGAGAAGCCTACCGAAAAGGATGTTAAAAAAGAACTGACTGAACTGGTCAAACAATGGGCCAGCGATGCGAGGTCAAGAATCACTCCATCGGTGCCTTGGGAAGAAATCGAACGGGAAGGCATCAAGACCAACTGGGCAGCGGGCAAGGATCTGTTCCTGAACAAGGCAGGCTGCATTGATTGCCATGGCAAGGATGGCAAAGCCAATCCGCAGGAACTGAAGAACATTGCAGCCATGAAGGATGACTGGGGCGCGCCGATCAAACCTCGCAGCTATGTCACTGAAGATTTTCGCGGTGGTGATCGACCGATCGATTTGTTTTATCGTATCAAGCTGGGCATCAAGCCATCCCGAATGCAAGCCATTGACGGTGTCAAATTCAATGATGCGGATATCTGGAACCTGGTGGGCTATATCCGCAGTCTGAAATGGAAGCAGTAGTCATCATGCAGCAGGAGAGTAAATACCATCCGATGCTGTTCTGGTTAGCCCTGGCTACCTGTGTGATCGCTTTCGTACTGATTGGCAGCGGCGGAACGGTTACCTCCACCGGCGTGGGGATGGTGGATGAGAAGTGGACATTTTCCCCTTTCAACCTGTTCACGGTTCGCGGGTTCGAAGAATCCGTGAAGAGCCTGGGGATGTTTATCGAGCATTCTCATCGTCAGTTGGGATACATCGTAGGCATGCTTGCCGTGGTTTTGGCCTGTTTCTGCTGGGCTGTGGAACGCGGCCATCGTCGTTGGATTGGCGTCGCAGTGCTGGTAGCAGTGGGCTTGCAGGGCGCCCTGGGTGCGGCTCGTATTCTGCTGAATCCCAAAGAGGGTATTCTCAATCCCGTCCTTGGCAGGGATTATGCCATGATTCATGGCTTCTTTGGTCAGGTGACTTTTGCATTTCTGGTCGCATGTACTTTCACCTTTTCGCGCAGTTGGATATCTGCGCGACGTGATGCAACGTCAAGCGCTGATGAGTTTCAATCTCTCACCAAACTGCTGAGTATCCTCTTCCTTGTACAGTTAACTATTGCGGTGCTGGTTCGACATTATGGAGGTGGACTTCTGCTCATCGCTCATGCCTCCGTTGCTGTCCTTATTTTCCTTCTAACCTTCCTGGTCGTCGTTCGCAGTATTCGTCTTCCCCGCCAGTTGATCAAGTTTCCCCTCTATGCGTTAGCCCTGGAAGTTATCATGATGATAGTATTGGGGACTACTGCGTGGTGGCTGGGTGCCGGCTATGGTGCACTCGATGGCACTACACCCGATCTGCATCGCATGACCCTGGCAACGCTTCATCAATGGCTTGGCGCCTTGACGTTGGCAACCAGCATTATTCTGACGATGAGAACCCGCAGGCACCTTGTCCCTCTTTCCACCGAACCCCCAGTGGAAGCAAAGGCAGAAAGATGAATTCGCAGACATTGGCCCAAAACGCGGTGCTGCATCCGGAAGCTGTAGAGCAGCTTGCCGCAACGACGCACTCTGTCTGGCGTGATGCCATGCTGCTGGGAAAACCACGCATCACTGTCATGGTAATGATGACAGTTGCCATCGGCTTTCTGCTCGCTCCGCTGGGAACCAGCCAATGGCTTCTCATGCTGAATGCGATGCTGGGAGTTGGTTTTGTTGCAGCTTCTTCCGGTATTCTGAACCAGGCTTGGGAACGTGAAACTGATGCTCTGATGCCTCGCACTAAATCCCGGCCGATGCCAACGGGTCGCATCAGCCCTGCCCTTGGCTATTCCATTGGCCTGGCATTCGGATTCATTGGTCTTGTCTGGCTGATATTGGCAGTCAACACGCTCACCGCCATGTTAGCATTCCTGACTTTGGTATTTTATGTGTGCCTGTATACACCGTTAAAACGGTACACGGCCTGGAATACCTTTGTTGGCGCGATTCCCGGTGCTATGCCTCCGTTATTGGGCTATGCTGCCGCAGCTAACACACTGTCACTTGAAGCCTGGTTCATGGCTGGACTATTGTTTCTCTGGCAGTTCCCTCACTTTTTCGCCATCGCCTGGATTTATCGAGAAGATTATCGCCAGGGTGGTTTGGTGATGGTTTCAACCATCGATAAGACCAGGGGCAAGTTTACGGGCGACATGACTCTTGCAACCGCATTGGTACTGGTTGCATTCAGCATGCTACCCGTTGCCTATGGCTGGACAGGCACACCCTATCTGATTGCTTCTCTGGCGTGTGGCTTCTTATTCTGCTGGACAGCGTTTCGATTTTTACAGAATCCCGATAGGTTTTCCGCACGACGTACACTGCTCGCCTCGCTGATCTATCTGCCCGTCATGTTCCTGTTATTCCTGATTGACGGCCCACGCGTATGGTAGTGGCGGTAATTAAAAAGATGATTATTTGCGAATTTTTTCAAACTTCTCTGGCATTCGTCCGTCTAGAACGGTAGGATCAATTACCGCGATCATTCGGTTCATCATATCTCATCGAATGGTCGAAATGAGTGCTCATTCAGCATTCCTGAATGTAACTCATTGACACATCTTGGAAAACTGTGATAGGTTGATGATACATCCCATTCTGTTCATGGTTCAGTCTGAAGACGACTCGCCTCGTTTTACTCTCAGATTAGTATCATGAACAGACAACTGGATGATACATCGCTGAATATGCGGGAGATTTAGTATGGCCGCCAAGCTGCCCGGCGTTTGGGGTATTGATCTTGGACAAAGCGCACTGAAGGCCATTCGCCTTGAATTAATAGATGGAGTCGTGACAGCTACGGCGTTCGACTACATCGAACACCCGAAGATTCTCAGCCAGCCCGATGCTGATCCGGAACAACTCACTCGCGATGCCCTGCAGCAGTTCCTTTCGCGAAACAAATTGCAAGGCGATCAGATTGCCATCAGCGTACCAGGGCAAACCGGCCTGGCGCGATTCGTTAAACTGCCTCCCGTTGAAGCCAAGAAAATTCCCGACATTGTCAAATTCGAAGCCAAGCAGCAGATACCCTTCCCACTCGATGAAGTGGTCTGGGACTGGCAGCGCATCGGCTCCGAGAGCGGCGAAGATTTTGCGGAGAACGAAGTCGGCCTGTTCGCCATGAAGCGCGACATGGTCAATCGTTATCTGCAATCATTCCGCGACGCCATGATCGAAGTACATCATGTGCAGATGGCCCCACTGGCATTGGCCAACTATGTCACGTTCGATCAGTTGGGCAAAGGTGCCTACGGCACTGACGATCCCAATGATTCCAGTGATGATGGTTGCATGGTGGCAGTCGATGTTGGTGTCGATAACTCCAATCTCGTAGTTACCGATGGAAAGAAAGTTATCTGGCAGCGACCCATCCCCATTGGAGGCAATCATTTCACCCGCGCGTTGACCAAAGAAATGAAGCTCACCTTTGCCAAGGCTGAGCATCTCAAACGCAATGCCACTAAGGCTGAAGACCCCAAGAAGATCTTCCAGGCCATGAAGCCTGTCTTCTCTGATTTCGTCGGTGAGTTACAGCGTTCGCTGGGATTCTTTACGAATACCCATCGCGGGGCCAATGTAACCCGCATGGTGGGTTTGGGCAATGCATTCCGCCTGCCTGGGTTGCAGAAGTTTGTCAGCCAGAGCTTGGGAATGGATCTGGAGAAAGTGGAAACATTCGGCCGGCTGGCTGGCGATGACGTCAAGAAATCCCCCATTTTCCTCGATAACATCCTCAGTTTTGCGGTCGCGTATGGCCTGGCATTGCAGGGGCTTAAGCAGTGCCGCATTCAGACGAATCTGTTGCCTAATGAAATTCGCGTCGAGCGTATGATTCGTGCCAAGAAGCCGATGGCGCTGGCTGGTGCAGCGGCATTACTACTGGGATTGGGAATCTACTCCTGGTCGAGTGGTTCCAGTTTTGCTCACGCCAAGTCTGCAGCCAAAGCTGCCGAGGAAGCAAACTCGGTCATCTCGAACAAGAATCGGCTGGATACTCAATACACCGAAAAGCGAAATGAAGTAATCAAAGCCAGGCATGATGCTGCGAACATCATTCGAGGCAGCGAAGAGCGGGTCAATTGGCCGCTGTTCTATCGTTTGCTGAATGATTGCTTGCCACGTCCCAACGGCACCAATCTGCCTGCCAATACACTTTGGGATACCACCGTTCCCAGCCGGGCTTATTACAACATCGAATCGCAGCGTGCCAACGAAATTTTGCTGGAACGTCTGCAACAGGCGCTATTGACCGACAACTTCAATCAGAATGACCTCATTCAGGTGAATATTACCGGTGTGTATGCGAGGTATTGTGACCTGGCGATGGCCAACAGCTTTTACACGAACGTGAAAAACCCTGAAATCAATTTGAACCGGGATGGTGTAAGGTACGATTGGCCAACCTATCGTGGGAACGATGACTGGAAGGAAGCACCCAAGAAGCCAGGCTGGGCAATTGAAATTCGCGGCTACACCTTCCACAGGGAAGCGCAGCGATTTGTTGAACACACACTGGTGGAAAATCTGAAGCAGAGGAAGGCCGTTCCCTGGCCATTGCAAAGCCCGATGCCGAAGCTGACGCCGATCGAGACCAGCCATGTGGCACTGATCAAGTACCGAACTACGACCAATCCCGCTGAATCGTTCAGCCTGATCGATGCACCACTGTATATCAACGATCTGGTATCGTCAGGTGCAACAGGCGGAGGTGGTGGCATGGGAGCCAAAGCCGGTGGACTGAGTATGGGGGGTGGTCTTGGAGGAGAAGGTGGTGCCGCGGCCGATGCACCTAATCCACGCGTTACTCCCTGGGTGGGACTCGGACTGGTACATGGATCCGCTGGAGCCGGTTCAGGCATGGGTAATGCTGGCGGTGGACTAGCCCAGAAAGGTGGCTTGGCTGGTATACCCGGAGGAAGTTCGTCAGGTATGACAGTGGGTGGCGGACAAACTGGCACTACTGCCAACTCTGGGAATGTTGCCAACACCGCGGAACGAGCTTTTGAACGTAAGCGAACGGAATTCGTCATAGTCCTGTACTGGGTAGAACCTCTACCCACCGAACCTGAAGAGGCCAAAGCGAGCGGACAGCCCTCAGCAGCTCCTTCACAGTAACCTATGCTTCATAGCTTCCATGATCATTTGAACTCACAGGCATACAGCACTTTAGGATTCGTACCATGGCCATGAAACTCGATAAAGAAACAGTGATCAAACATCGTTTCTGGTTCCTGTTACCCGTCTTCGCTATCTGCCTGCTGGTGGGTTGGATCTGCGTACTAGGTGTGCGTGGCGAAACAGCCAAGAACTATACGACTGCCCGTGAGCGGGACAATGCACTGAAAAATATCAGCAGCCAGCAGGAACTGAAGAATCAGTCATGGATTGATGCCATGATCAAGGAACTGGAAGTCTCTTCAGCCAAGAAAAACGAACTCTGGTACAAGGAATTTGATCGTCAAAACAAGGTGGTACGCGACACCAAGGATCGCAATCAGTATCGCATCATGCAGCCATTCTTCACCTGGCCGGAACGTACTCGTGCGCAGTGGATGAAAACCAGCCAGGGTCGCGACCTGTACAACATGGATTTTGGTGAATACCTCGGCAATGTTCCCAGTGATGAATACCGCGAAGAATACCTTGGCCAGTTTGAAGGCATTGTAGATCTGGTGAAAGACTGGTTGAATGAAACCAATCCCAACAATCCGTTAGGTGCTGTACGTGTCTACGGAGGAAAAGATGACCATCGCAGATATGTCATTCCACAGTTGCTGAAACCTTACAATCTGCTCAAGGAAAAACATGTACTGTCTGATGAAATCCACCTGCTGCAGGAAGATGTCGCAGTCAAACGGGAAATCATGGCCAGCCTGGCTGATCTGCTGGACAGTTACTCCAAGCTGAAACATGAATGGAATGAAGTGCCATTTGATGATATCAAAGCAGCCTCAGCGCCTGTTGCTGTGTCTACCAGTTCGAATCCTGCCGATGGCCAGGCAGCAGCCAACCCGACTATAGCTGCTCCAGTTGCCACCACGGATAATGCTCCGGTTGTCCCTGCCGCCCGGGAAAGCTCTCCTGAAATTTATCAGAAAGTACGTTTCTACAATTACATATGGCCCAATCTGCTTAACACAGCAGAGATAGCTCAGAATGCCAAACTGAAGCCCACCACGGTTGAGTTCGGCTTGCCCGTTGTAGACCCCTATAAAGGCTGGAGACTGGACCTTCAGGTAGGCCAGGATCCTCAGGATGATAAGAAACTGATATTGCATATCGTCTCGGCCAACCATAGCAGCCTGCATAGCTTGCCAGTGATGCCACTCATGGTCTGGTATTCAGAACTCGGCAGCGAACTGGAATCAAATCAGCCCCTTTTTGTGAGCGATGCCGGTGGAGTTGGCCCCAGCGAATACTGGCCCAATGCAACGATCAAAAAAATCAGTGAAAAGAAATTGAAGGAAATTCCGCTTCCCGCCAATTTTGGCAAGATCACACGAGTCACCCGTGTACTGCCAGAAAATGCCATCGATCAGCAGGTGGTCTTCAACAATGACTGGCTGGTAAACTTGCAACTGACACGTCGTGCCAATACGCCTACCCTCACCTTGCGAGGTGAGGTTATCAATCGCAGTGGACGGCGATTACCCGTCTCTACCTTTACTGCCGGTTTGACTCTACCCAACTCAACCAATCTACTTCAGGAAGAATTCAAAATTCCAGTAGATGCCTTCAATGCCGGCGAACGTCGAACCTTCGCTCAGGAAATCAAGAACCCCATACAACCTCGCACCATTGCCATCGTTCGACAGAAACTCAACTGGCGATCAACGCCGATCAAGCGAATCGATCGACTGGAAATCGGCGAAGTAGCCCATCAACAATCAGATCGATTGAAGATCCTGCCATTGAAAGCCTATGATTTCAAAACTAAGGATCCATTGAACCAGAACATATCCACTACACCCGTAGACCCTGCAGCAGGTGGAGAGCAGGCAGGCGAGGCAACCGCTGGTGGTTTTGGTGCACTCGGTATGGGAGGTGGAAACAAGCTGGGTACCGGTGGGGCCGCCGGAAACGTTTTCAGCCCCAATCAGGGTATTCCGCTGAAACGCTACGTGGAAGTATCATCGCAGTTGCGAAGAATGCCGGTTGCCCTGGTCATGGTCGTGGATGCCACAGCAATTACAGATGTGATAGCTGCCATGTCGAACTCACGCCTGCGTTTTCAGGTTACGATGGCTCCCTGGACCAAAATCCAGAATCTGGGTCGACCAGGAACGGCCGAAGCAACAGCCAGTGCCAGTACAGCCGGACAACCTTCCTCACGTGGTGCCGAAGCGCTCGCGTCTGGTGGAAGCTCCATGCTTGCTAAAGGCGGTAGATTTGGACCAGGTACTTCTGGTGGCAGTGGTGGAGGAACTGGTGCACCTGGACTGATAGGCAGCGGTGATGGACCACCAGCTGGTGGTATTCAAGGTGGTGGAATTGGAGGGCGACAAGGTCCCGGGGCTGGTACAGCCGGCGGTCAGAAACCCACGGTTGTCAGCATGGGTTTTGAGGACGATTCGAGCGTGGTCGAACTACAGATTTATGGCATCATCACAGTCTATGAAAGCCCTGATCATGCTCGACGAATTGAGCAGCAAAAGGCCAATGCACCTGCAGCCGCCCCAACAACACCTCCAGCCCAGTAACCAGGGATGAAGTCTTGATCATTTCCCCCACTTTAGAGAGTTACGAACGAGGAACGAGTCATGGCTAAAGTCAAATTCGATGCGAAGGAATTCATGTTGCAGTATGGCGACCGCATCGGAGTCGGAATCGCAGGCTTCCTGGCATTGCTCTTCCTGGTATTTGCCATACTGGGCACCAGTGGTGGAGTATCTGCCGAACAGGTGAAAGACAGTGGCAAGAATGCCGACGACGCCATTCGTCGCTCCGAAGTGAACCCGGAGAAAATTGCACTCAAAGATGAGGCAACCGTCAAACCGCTGAATCAGATCGATGAACTTTCCCGTTCATTGACCAAACAGATTTCGATTGATCAGCTTCAACTCGCTTATCGGTTCTTTGAACCTGAAGTCCCCCGTGGTAAATTCCGCTCCAATCCTAAAGTACTGGATGTCATCGAACTTGCAGTTGAACCACTGATTGGAGCGTTCCGGATGTATGAAATCCGCTATGTCAATAACAATGAAGAAGTCATGGTGGTAACACCACGTGCTGGAGTCAAAGCACCCAACCTGGGACAGAATAAGAACAACTTTCAGCAGGGAAATGGCCAGAATCTTGGTACCGGCGGACCACCAGGGGGTGGATTGGCTGGTGGCGGACTAGGTATGGGACAGGGTTCTGGTCGTGGAGGACCTCCAGGAGCAGGGAGAGGCAAACTCGGAGGTAAGGGTGGCTTAGCAGGGGGTAATCAAGGAAAAAGTACCACGACAACGACTAAGGCTCCTTCAGGCAATCCTGGTGGTGATGAATCCATTTATACCTTTGTCTGGCAGAAGAATGTTGCTCCCAACGATATTCTTGGAGTAACCATCAGACCCTTACGAAGTGCCTACATTGCAGCCACCTATCCGCACGGCAAGCAAACAGAAGAAATTGCCAAAAAACTGCAGATCCAGCCGTTTGAAGTGGAACGTCTCTACCGTCGAATCGATGTTCAGCGACGTCGCATTATTCCCAAGGGCACTTTGCTGCCTGACGGAAAGTACACCGAAACCGAACTGGTGGAAGTCGCCAATCCACGAGATCGTTCCAAAATGGAATACAAAACTCAGGCTGATATCGACAAGGCGCTCGCATCACTTGACGACCAGAGTTCTGACAAGGATCGTGATGCAGCAGCAGGATGGACCGATATTAATATCCGTAATGTTGCTGCAGTCATGCGGACAGCTTACTCGGTTGTTCGATCCAACAATGAGCCTTTCTATACCGAAAAAGAATCAATCATTCAGGAATTGCTCGACTATGCAGGCCCCCGTATCGCCTTGCGATTGCCTCGCATGGTACGCAATGACGAGTATCCCGACATCATGTCAAAGCTGCCAACGTTGATGGCAGCTGTGAAGAAAATCAAGGATGATGCCAAGGCAAAGATACCACCACCACCTCGTGACAGCCGCATTACCGGTGGTACCATGGAAGAATTTGAAGGCACAGGTGGAACCGAGTCGGAAGACTCGAAAAAGGATAAACCCAAGGATGCACCTGAACAGTCTTCGATCCCCGATTATATTCCTATTCGCTTCATTGATGTTGATCTGCCAACCGAACTCGTTGGTGGAACCACCTATGAATATCGCATTCGCATGGTACTCAATAACCCGAACTTCAAGCGGGAGAGCGATGTTGCAGCTCCGGAATATGCTCGCGATGAAATGCTCTTCGGAGATTGGAGTAAAGCCGCACGAGTTTCCTTTGAACCTGATGACCTGATTTATGCCGGCGAGCGGGATCGTGCCAAAGGTACCACCGATGACCGTGAGAAGGACAAAGTTCCCGTGCAATTGCACAGTTGGCTGGGCAAGGCCCGCACGCTGGGTGGCAATGAAATGGACTTCGCACTCGTGGGCGACTGGTGGGTGGAAAAACTGCTGATTGGCCGTGGAGAATATATTGGTCGTTCACCAGATGCACCCGGAGCTGCTGGCGAATCGAATCTGGTGCAGTGGATTTCCTATGCATTTGATTCGGTAAACAATAAAGTCGGTGCGGATGTTCAAAAGAAAACCAGGACACTTGATCTCTACACCGAGAATCTGCTAGTTGATTTCCATGGTGGTACTTACCAGTCGTATCGTTCCGATTTCGCCCGTACCACCAAGCGGGAAGATGTACCTGCTGAACTGCTGATTCTAACAGCCGATGGCAGGCTGATTGCCCGTCAAACTGGCGATGATGCCCAGGATACAGGTCGGCAGAAACGTCTCGAGCATTGGAAGAACTGGGTAGAAAAACTGCACAAACCTGGTGACAAGAAATAAGCTGATTCCACTTGACCAATCAGGAATCCACGTTATGAACCCTCCTGCTGAGAAATCTGCAGGAGGGTTTACTATGCGCACCGTTCTTCGCTGGATGCTGACCCTGTGTCTGCTCGCTGGCTGTCTGGCTGGCCTGCATTTCTGGCTGCAGGAATATCAGAAACCCCTGGTGCGCAGTGAAATTGAAGAACCGCTGTTCACCGTTGCCGACGCCGAATACTCCAAGGCCCTGCAGGAAGGTAGACAGGTGATTCGGTACGGTCCACTTCCTGGATCGGCTTTTTATGCGGGCAGTCTGGCCTTTCAACAGCCGGAAGAAGCACTGGCTTGGCTCAAATCAACAGGTTATTGGGACAAAGGCTGGCGGGTGTTTGAACTCACCGGCGATTTCCTGAAGGATACGCACCTGATCCGAGGCCTGGCACACACCAATAAAACGCTGCTCATCAGCCGGGAAGTGCCGGTTCACTAAATGACTGTATTTCAAGCGATTCAGGGTTCAGATGCTACCCAAACGCTACCTGCTCTGGTAGTGTAAAAGGATTCCTACCCTGTTGGTTGCTTGAATCGTTGTGATGAAGAAATCCTGCTGCTGTACCAAGACATCCTGGCCCACCCGTTTCTTCCTGGTGCTGTTAAGGCTGGCCATAGGCTGGCATCTTTTCATCGAAGGCGCCACCAAGCTGGAAACCTGGAGCGTCGGGCCATCCATCTCCAATAAGCCTTTTTCCAGCCGAGGCTACCTGCAGCAATCGCAAGGACCGCTCGGTCCGTTGTTCAGGAATATGGCTGGCGACCCCGATGCTACTCTGCTGACCTTGCTTGATACCAGCAGTCAGGCAATTCCCCCTGCTCTGGAAAAACAGTGGCAGGACTATGTCAACCGCTATTCAGCTCACTACCAACTCGACAATGCACAGCGACAACAGGCAGATATCCTGCTGAAACAGCACCTGCAGATGTTACAGACATGGTTCAAGGATGGCAAAAAGGAAGTAACCCGGGATTACCCGTTTGCCACCACTATTCCCACCCTCAGCACTGCTACACGCATCAGCACGTATCGCAACAAGCATCAGGAACTCAGGGGCTACATCGATCAGTGGAATGTGCTCTTCAGCAAGGATGTCACCAAATCACGAGTGAGTGCGCTTCGCAGCGAGGTTAGTAAACTGCGAACCGAACTGCAACAGGATCTTGACGAACTGCAGAAGAAGCTGGGACAAGAACTGGATAAACTGCTGACGAAGGAACAGGAAGCAATTGATTTCGAAAAGTACATGGGCAGACTAATAAGCGCCTCGAATTCCGAAGGCAACAGCTCTGACCATCAGGCACTGGCAGAATTAAAACAAGCAGCACGTGAGGTTAAGAATAGTACTTTCACAGTGAATTGGGACACATTCAATACTTATCCTGAATCGGTGATCAGCGCTTTTCTGCAGGATCCGGACTATCGCAAGCTGGCCAATCGCATTGGCAAACGGGAAATGGCTCCACCCTTGCGTGTAGAAGATACCCGCCTGCTCGACTGGGCAGACCGTTCCGTCGCCTGGGGCCTGACACTGGCGGGCCTCGGATTGCTTCTGGGATGTTTCACTCGCTTGAGTAGCCTGGTGGGCGCTGGATTGCTCATGCTTTTTTATGTCTCTCTGCCTCCCCTTCCCGATTTGCCTGAAAACCCGCTCGCTGAGGGTAAGTATCTCTTTGTCAATAAGAACCTGATTGAAGCACTTGCACTCCTGGTGCTGGCAACCACTGCATCAGGCCGCTGGTTCGGCATTGATGCGCTGCTCTCCTGTATCTGGCCGTTCAAATATTTCTGGCCAGGAGAGAAGCCAGAAGCAAGTAGCAAGTAGACAGGAGCCAGGAGAAAAACAACAACCGCCTTGATCCCGAGCACTGGGAACTGAGAACTAAGCACTGAGCACTAAAGAGAGAGAGCCATGGCCATCGACTTAACCCCCGCCGAGCGTGAAATAGGAAAAGCGAACTTTCAGGGCGTGGTGGGCAGCCATTACAACGCCAACCAGCCCAACCGCAGACAGTTCATGAAAGGGGCACTCGCTGCTGCCGGTACTGTGCCTGTCGGCGCTGCTGCCTACTATGGCTACAAGAAACTGCAGGGCGGGCCGGTGAAAGCTGGCCTCATCGGCTCCGGCGATGAAGGTGGTGTGCTCGTTGGTGAGCACAATCCTGAGTATCTCGAATTCATTGGTGTGGCTGACATTCGGCCATTCAACCGTCGTCGCATCTTCGATGGGGAGCCGCGTGGCCCACGCAAGGGGTTCAACAAAATCTACGGCTCGCGTGCCAACAACATCAAGGTTTACAGCAACTATTCGGAACTGCTCGATAACCCTGAAATCAAAATCGTCGTTATTGCCCTGCCTTTGCATCTGCATGCACCGGTAGCCATTGAAGCGTTGAACAAAGGCAAGCACGTTCTCTGTGAAAAGCTGATGGCATGGAATATCACGCAGTGTAAAGAAATGATCCGTGCTGCAGAAAAGTATGATCGTTGCCTGTCCATCGGGCATCAGCGGCATTACAGCATGCTGTACGCTCATGCAGTGGAAGTGCTGAACGCCGGCGAAATCGGCGATATCCACCACATCCGGGCGTTCTGGCATCGCAATAATTCCTTGCCTCGACTGGATAAGAACGGCGTACAGATGATGGAAGACATGGTTGACCACTTAACCGGGAAGAAGACCGGCAAAATGATCCCCATGTGGCGTGATGGCTGGCGACCGGAAATTCCTCCCGATGATCGCCAGGAACTCGAAGCCAAGGTTAGACAATTAGGCTATTACAGCCTGGAGGAACTGGTCCGCTGGAGACTCTACGACCGCACCGGTGGCGGCCTGATGGCGGAGCTTGGCTCACACCAACTCGATGCCTGCAGTATTTTCCTGGGCAAAGTGAAACCCCTCGCTGTCACTGCTATCGGCGGAAAATATTTCTACCGCGATGACCGCGATGCAGAAGATCATGTTTTCTGCACATTTGAATTTCCAGGCAAGAACTACTGGAAAGACCAACCCTGGGGTGAAGTGAACGACAAGGATGACAAAGTCATTGTCACCTATAGCTCGATCAACTCCAACAGCTACGAACCTTGGGGCGAATGTGTCATGGGCACTAAAGGCACCATGATTGTGGAAAAAGAAGAAACGGTGATGCTGTATGGCAGCGGAGGTAAGGGCGCTGCAGTCACTACCAGCACGGCAGGTGCCGGCGCACCAGCTACTGCAGCTTCTTCCACCTGGGAAGCCGCTACCGCCAAGGGTAAATCAGCTCTGGGCAGCGATGGCCCGGTTTCACGAGGCTACCGGGAAGAAATGGAGCACTTTGCCTACTGTGTGAAAATGTGGGAAGACAAGAATGTCAAACCCGCTGAACGTCCTCACCCGCGCTGTGAAGGCACCGTGGCGATGGCAGATGCGATTATCGCTCTCACGGCCAACCGTGCCATGCGAGGCCATGCAGGCAACCAGTTCCAGCCCCTGCGTATCGTGTTCCAGAAAGACTGGTACGATCCGAAAAGTGATGCTGTACCGGATGCTGATGCCACCGTGAAAACAGTCAGTTAATGCTAATGTGTCTTGGCCCACTTCTTTTCGAGATGCCGGGCCAGCCAGCCTAATGGCACTGACATCAACAGATACAGGGTGGCTGTCGCCAGGCCAATCTCCAGGTACTGGTTGGCTGGCTTGGAAAGAATCTGAAACTGCTTCGATAATTCCACCAGCGATATGGCACTGACCAGGCTGGTATCCTTGAACAGTGCTACAAAATCATTGGTCATGGGCGGCAGAATACTGCGCATGGCTTGAGGCAGAATGATCCGGCGAAAAGTCAATCGCTTAGGCATCCCCAGGGCGGCAGCGGCTTCCCATTGTCCTTTCGGCACGGCAGACAAACCTGCACGATAGACTTCGGCCTCGTAAGCAGCGTAGTTCAATCCAAATGCAAGAATGGCGACAAACTCTGGGCCGTAATTGCGATAGTCTTCACCCAGAAGTAAGACCACCAGGTTGCCTATCTGTGGCACACCATAGTAGAGAACATAGAGCAGAAACAGAACCGGAATGCCACGGAAGAACTCGACATAAGCAATGGAGATAAACTGTAACGGCCTGCTGCCATAGAGCCGCATCAGGGCGATAGGCAAGCCGATAATGATGGCGAGCAGCATGCTGAGCACTGCAATGCGGATAGTGACCTTGGCCCCTTCCCAGAGAAGTTTCAGGTATCCACCTTCGCCAAACATCTGGTACGGCTTGTTTGCTTCGCCTGCAACATCCTGTGGCTTGTTCAGTTCCTGTTGATCGTCATTCCACAGGTTCCATTTTTCGTAGATGCGTTGTAACGAGCCATCGTTCCACAATTCCTGCAATGCCTGGTCAACCTTGCCTGCAAATGCCTCATCTTCCTTCCGCAGCACTATGACGTAATACCCCTTGGCAAAAGGCGGCCCGGCAAACTGCAGCTTGGGATTGGGCTTGGCATACGTCACTGCCATCGGCTGATCGAGTAGCACAGCATCAATGCGGCCCAGCTCCAGGTCGCGATAGGCATCGGTCGGCCCGTTGTAGAGTTTCTTTTGTATGTTCCTGGCATTCAGGATGCGGTCGGCAGCGGTTTCCTCCATCGTACCTACTATCGCATTCTTCTTCAGGCAATCTTCCAATGAAGCAAACCGTGTATCGCCTTTCCGGGTCACTAACTGCTGCTGGTAAACGTAATAAGGACGACTGAGCCGGAACTGCGCTGCCCGATCTGGCGTCGCTTCGATGCCATTGAGCGCCAACTGGTAGTCGCCACGCTTGAGACCGTTGGTAAGTTCCTTGAATTCATTTTGCACAAACTCCATCGGTTTGCCGAGCTTCTGCCCTAAAGCTTGTGCGAGTTCTACTTCATAACCCAGGTAGTTGGCAGAGTTATTGGGATCACGAAAAATATACGGGGCTCCACCTTCTGCATCGGAACCCCAGCGGATGACGACCGTTTCTGAAGGCTTGCAGCCGGTTAGGCAAAGTAGCAATAACAGTACCACCTTGAGATGTTGTTTCATCGATATTGCCAGTCCCACGACATGGAAAAACCCTGTTGCATGTATGCTGCAGGCAACAGGGTAAAAATCCGATCGAGTTATTTACCGTTGATATGAGCCAGATGGAATTTACGGCCAATGATCAGTACCAGTACTGCTGCAATCAAAGGCAAGGCAGTATCGACACCGAAAAAAGCAAAGGGTGACATCGGGAAAGCGGCATCCGGGTTAGCATAGTTTCTCGCCCAGAAGGAATTGATGAAATTGGCTATGGCATTGGTCATGAGAAAACAGGCCGTGATCAAACTCTTCATGCTGGATGGTGCCTGGCCATAGGAGAAATCGAGACCTGTACCATAGGTCAGAACCTCTCCCAAGGTCAGCAGGAAATAAGCCAGTATCAGCCACAGGCAATTCACTTTAGCGCCATCGGCGGACATGTAAGCACACAGGGTCATGATCAGGGGTCCACAGGCGGTAAACACCAGCCCGATGGATATCTTCTGAATAGGGGAAATGCGACGGCCGGTTGGATCAACGCGTGGCCAGAAGAAACTGAAGAATGGAATCAGAATGAGAACGCCGAGCGAATTGATCCATTGAAATGCGTCTGCAGACAACTGAGCCGGTCCGCCAACTGCTGCCAGCCAGGGTGTGTTCAAATCCATGTTCTTATCTGCAAAGAGCACCCATTGTGTATCATTGTGCTCGTAAGGCAACCAGAACAGCACATACATGGCAAACACGCCAAGCAGAGAGGTTATTACCTTCCATTGCTTTTTTCTTTCTTCAGGAGTCATCGGTGGTTGCGGGCCAGGCTTTTCAATGGCGTAATGTTTTCTACCAACGGCGAAGGCGATCAGCGCGCCGATCATGAGCAGCGCTGGTATGGAAAAAGCCACCTGGTAGGCAAAGGACATGGCCTGATCCTGTGCTGCCGTCTGCTGTGTGATATCCTTGGGCTGCTCACCCTGGACATAATCTCGTACCAGAGGGAGCGCGAGCATCGAGAGGAGTGCACCTACATTGATGGAGAAATAAAACCAGAGGAAACCGTTTGCACGCAGGTTGACGTTGCCAGGCCTTTTCTGGTCGTAGGTCATGCCCAGCAGTGATGAGATGTTCGGCTTGATGACTCCGCTGCCGAAGGCAAGCAAGCCCAGGGCAAAGAAGAGCATGGACCTGTCGCCATACGCCAGCATCATCTGGCCAATAACGTAAGGAATGGAAAACCAGACGATGGTCCAGTATTTACCGAAATACCGGTCAGCAACATACCCGCCTAGCAAGGGCAACAGGTAACAGGCCATCTTGAACCAGTAATAATACGATGATGCATCGGCTTCATCGATCTGCAGACTCTTGGTCATGAAGAGCATCAGAATAGCACGCATGCCGTAGTAGCATGCACGTTCTGCAAATTCACCCCAGAAGATAAAATACAGTGCGCTGGGATGCTTGCTACTCGTGCTGGGAGAGTCCTGTGACATAGATCACCTGTTTACGGTTGAGACTGTTCCTGTTCCGCCAATCGGCGGTTAAAGGGCTTGGCAATGAAGTAAAAAACAATCACTGCAATAATGCATATCGCCAGTTGTACGCTGAAGTATTGCGTGGGGGTATACCGTTTAAGAACGGCCTGCTTGGCGCTGACGAGCGAAAGTTCGAGGCCGCTTTCCATCGTTACTCCCATTGTAGCGGGAGACGCTGCCAGGCTAGACGCCATGAAACCTGTTGCCTGTAGTATTTGCCTGGCTTCGGTTTTGATGACTTCAACACTGTAGATGGGCGTTACCTGGCTGTTGATCAACGTGCCACTGAAAATCGTGAAGAGAAAACAAGCGGTAATAAAACCCTTCATCGATTTTGGAGCAGCTACAAAGGCGAGTTCCAGCCCCACGGGGGAAATCAGTATTTCCGCTACTGTCATGCAGAAATACGCAGCCACGAGCCAGAGGATGGATGTTTTGCCTGTACCAGCCATTTGATCGGCCAGAACAAACATGAGCGGAGTTAGAGCGGTAAAGACAAACCCCAGCTGCATCTTGTCGGTCGGGCGAACCTTATGTCCTCGCTTCTCCATCCAGGTGAAGAGGATGGTGGAGAGTGGCAGAAGGGTCAAAATAAACCAGGCATTGAGTTGTTGAAACTGATCTGCCTTGTAGGTCGTACCGAAGATGGTGGTATCGAGTTTCTCGCGGGTAAAATAGAGCCAGACGGTGTTGTAATGTTTCATCACGCTCCAGAAGACCGCGCACAGCACAAATACACCCAACAGCTTTGCCAGGGTGCTCCACTGTTCTGCACGTTCTTCCGGTGTTTTTTTCTTGTGATGAATCGTTTCAACGGCGTAGTATTTCCTGCCCAAGGCAAACAAAATAAGCGCGATCACCATCAGAATGGTCGGCAACCAATATGCGTTGTTGTAGCCTACTCGAGATCGAAGCCATGGCATGCCTGCCTGGGCAAGCAGAGAGCCGACATTGATAGCCCAGTAAAACATCGAGAAGGCTGTGCTGCGCAGCTGCAACTCTCCCGGTTTCTGCTGATCGTACGTCATTCCCAACAAGGTTGACAAGTTAGGCTTGATGACGCCGCTACCAAACGCCAGGATCACCAATGCAATAAGCATGATGACTGGTGGAATAGCAAAGCCACTTGTAGTACGAATGACGTCTTCGGCTGTCAGCGGTATGGTCATCAGCCAGTTGCCAATGACATACGGTACTGCAAAGCCGACGATGGTCCAATATCTACCGAGAAAGCGATCAGCGATGATCCCGCCAATGAGAGGGGTCAGGTAGGTCGCTGCTTGAAAGTAATAAGCCCAGCGGGAAGAATCTGATTCACTGAACAGCAATTTCTCGTTCATGTAAAACGTGAGAATAGCCAGCATACCATAGTACGAGCAACGTTCCGCTAGTTCGCCCCAAAAGAGAAACCAGAATCCGAATGGATGCCCTTTGATGTAGGCAATGATCTTGCTGAGGGGATTGCTGCTCGTGGCCGGTGTCTGGGACATCACATCGTCCTGGTGGGAATTTATTACTTGCCTTCCGGTGGTGCCCCATGCGGAACGGGTTTCAGTGTACCATCTGCCTGGCGATCTACCGAGACATAAATGACATCGGCCTGCGTGACGGGAATGATCCTGCCTTGCCTTTCTGCTTCCACTTCAACACGCACGGTTATGGATGTTCTTCCAACACGAATGGAATGTGCCCAGAAACTGACGAGGTCACCCACCAGCACCGGTTCCTTAAAATCGACTTTATCGATGGCAATCGTAACGAGCATTTTCGCTTTGCCGCCCTTGGCATCCAAGGCATGGCGAGCACCACAATGTGCTGCCTGATCGATATAGCTGAGCAATACGCCACCGAAGATGGTTCCCAGCGGGTTGGTATCGCGAGGCATCATAACCACTTTGATGGCTAGGTATCGTTCTGACATGCTGCTCCTAACTGGAAATATCGCCATTGCGTGCCGGAGGAATATCCATCTCCGGTTCTGAGGTAGGCAGAGACAGCACAGGCGTCGAAGGCGTTGCTTCCTTCACGCCCAATTCATGGCGAACCTGCCTGGCTGCTTCCACCATGTTATTGACTTTTCGGATGGCGACATTGCGGGAAAGCGACGCGAGTCCGGCATCGGCAGATATCCATAATCGCTCAGCTGGAACCTGCGTTTTGGCCTGATGAATGCGTTCCACCAGCAGACCTACTGGTTCCACCCAGGTACAGGTGGTATCGACAATTCCCAAGCCTACCCGCCGGGCAGGTATTTCTTCCAGAATACTGATTTCTGAAAAATCCGAGGCTGCAAATGCCAGATCAAACTGCCGAACATTCATGGTGGCAGCAACCACCGCCGTCGTCAGCGGAGCGAGCCAGGGGCGATAGGATCGGCGGTTCATGGGCCTGCCATAACCATCCAGATAGCCCAACCGCAAATGGATTTCGATTGGCAGACCATCCACCGTACGTCGCACCAGATCGGCCAGCGTGGCTGGGTCTTCATTCGACCAGGCCATGCCCGGTTCATCGAGTTGGATCATGGTGACACCCATGCTGCCCAGCGATTCCATTTCATCACGCAGAATGCCCGAAAGCGTTTGCGCAGTTGATAATCGGCTTTGCCCGCCATGAATGAGGCCAGCTAATGTATAAGGGCCGGGAATGGAAATGACTGAAAGCGTACTGCTCAGGGACATCAGCCGTTCCGCATCGCTGCATAGCCCCAGGCCACGCAATGCAATCAACGGCTTGGTCTGCTGATACCGTGCCGCTTGATGGTACAATCTGCTGCGGAGCCTTTTGCGATGAGGCAACACTTCCAGACCCTGAATGCGGTCCAGGATAGTGATGCCTTCGACGACACCGGGCAATCCCAATTGGGTCGTGACTATATCTGCACCCGCCCGCAATTGATCATCCAGTGCAACCAGAAATGCATCTCGCGATACTTCTTCCTGATCTTCGTGGAACCCACGATCTGTGTGGCGCAACCCATCCAGATGATGTCGAACATACCAACTGGCAGCAGGCCAGGAACCAGCAAGATAAATAGGAAGCAGAGGAAGATCAGACATGGTTTCTCAGGACTTACAAAGCGTGTGGTACAGCAGATAGAGAGTACCTGCAATACAGGGCCTGTGCCAGTGAAAAAGACAGGTGTCAATCCAATTTCCCGAGACGCTGTAGGCAGACTCGGTTCCCGATTTTGGAATCTGAACCGACCAGGAATATCAGCCTTCAACTGAATCCTGATCATATCCATCAGACAGTTCAGACTTGGCTCACATTCCAATCCAATGATCATGCCTTATCCCGCGATTTTCGTATTCATGAACAAGAGTAACTCGCGCTTTGCAGGAACCATGAATGCCCAAACGTACTGACATCAAGAAGATTCTGATTATCGGCTCCGGGCCTATTATCATCGGCCAGGCTTGTGAATTTGATTACTCCGGAACCCAGGCTTGCAAAGCACTTCGCGAAGAAGGATATCAGGTAGTTCTCGTTAACTCCAATCCTGCCACCATCATGACCGATCCGGAGATGGCAGATCGGACGTATATTGAACCGATCACCTGGGAATACGTTGCGGAAATCATCCGGATTGAACGGCCTGATGCGTTGCTTCCCACCCTGGGTGGCCAAACCGGTCTCAACACGGCGATGGCTCTACATAAAAACGGCATACTGGAAAAGTATGGCGTCGAAATGATCGGTGCCAAGCCGGAAGCCATTCACAAAGCGGAAGACCGACTGGCGTTCAAGCAGGCTATGGAAAAGATTGGGCTCGATCTTCCCAAATCCAAACAGATCCACAACCTGGATGAAGCACGCGATGTGCTCGACCTCGTAGGCCTACCATGCATCCTTCGCCCCAGCTTTACCCTGGGTGGCACGGGTGGTGGAATCGCTTACAACCGTACTGAATTCTTCGATATGATTGCCCGCGGACTGAATCTCAGCCCGGTGCACAGCGTGCTGGTGGAGGAATCGTGCCTGGGCTGGAAGGAATATGAGCTCGAAGTGATGCGCGACCACGCTGACAATGTCGTCATCATCTGCTCGATTGAAAATCTCGACCCGATGGGAGTTCACACGGGTGATTCCATCACGGTGGCGCCGGCACAAACGCTGACTGACAAAGAATACCAGCGCATGCGTGATGCCTCGCTGCGGGTCATCCGTGAAATCGGCGTGGAAACAGGTGGATCGAACATCCAGTTCGCAATCAACCCTGCCAATGGGCGGATGATTGTCATCGAGATGAACCCGCGTGTCAGCCGCAGTTCCGCACTGGCCAGCAAAGCAACGGGTTTCCCCATTGCCAAGATTGCAGCCAAGCTCGCGGTAGGCTATCGGCTTGATGAACTGAAAAACGACATTACGCGTGAAACACCTGCCTGCTTCGAACCGACTATTGATTACGTCGTCACCAAGATTCCACGCTGGGCATTCGAAAAATTCCCCGATGCTGATGCCACGCTGACCACGCAGATGAAATCGGTCGGCGAGACCATGGCTATCGGCAGAACCTTCAAGGAATCACTTCAGAAAGCCTTGCGCGGCCTGGAAACCGGCCATTTTGGTCTGGGGTCACATCGATTCGACCGCTGGGGGACTCCGAAGCAACCGACTATTGAAGAAATTGAGCACAAGCTGGCAACACCCAACGCTGAACGCATTTTCTTCCTGCGCTATGCTATGAAAGCTGGCATGAGCCTGGATGCTATTCATCAGCGTACGAAAATTGACATGTGGTTTCTCAACCACATCGCAGATATCGTTGCCATGGAAGAAGAACTGCGGCAGATGGCGAACTTTGATCAGGTCACAGAACCCATTCTCCGACGTGCCAAGCAGTTTGGGTTTTCAGATAAGCAGCTCTGCAACATCTGGAATGTCAGCGAAAGTGAAGTGAAGCAGAAACGGCGCGAGTATGGGATTCTTCCCGTATTCAAACTGGTCGATACCTGTGCCGCGGAGTTTGAAGCCTACACGCCGTATTACTATTCCACTTACGACGCAGCTCCGAAACAATTTGGCGGGGGAGAAGTGCTGGTCGAAAATGAAGTGAAGCCCAAGGGGAACAAGAAGCGAATCATGATTCTGGGCGGTGGCCCCAATCGTATTGGTCAGGGCATTGAATTCGATTACTGCTGCTGCCAGGCGTCATTTGCTCTCAAGGAAGCTGGCTATGAAACCATCATGGTCAATTCCAACCCTGAGACGGTTTCGACCGATTACGACACCAGCGATATGCTGTTCTTCGAACCGCTGACAGCTGAAGATGTACTTCATATCGTGGAAGAAGTGAAGCCGGACGGAATCATCGTCCAGTTCGGCGGTCAGACACCGCTCAACCTGGCTAAGGCACTGGAAGCTGCCAACGCCCCGATTATCGGCACCAGTGTTGACAGCATCGATGTAGCCGAAGACCGCGAACGATTTTCTGAGCTGGTCAACACGCTGAAATTGAAACAGCCTCCCAGTGGCATTGCTTATGACGTAGGTAGCGCTAATCGAATAGCACAACGGATCGGGTATCCTGTGCTCGTCCGACCCAGCTATGTGCTTGGTGGCAGAGCCATGGAAATCGTAGGTGAACAACGGGGACTGGAACAATATGTTTCTCGAGCTGTTGATGTATCACCCGGTAAACCGATTCTCATAGATCGCTTTCTCGACAACGCGATCGAGGTCGATGTCGATTGCCTGGCTGATGGCAGGGATGTCATCGTTGGTGGAGTCATGCAACACATTGAAGAAGCAGGGATCCATTCAGGTGATTCTGCCTGTGTTCTTCCGCCCTACAGTCTGACACCGGAAATCACGGAAGAAATCAAGAGGCAAACCAGGCAACTCGCCCTGGCCTTGAATGTACAAGGCCTGATGAATGTTCAATTCGCCGTAGCCAACTTCAAAGCCTTTGGCAACAACGACAACCAGGCAGAAAAGCCAGTCATTTACATTCTGGAAGTGAACCCCAGGGCCAGCCGGACATCACCTTTTGTTTCCAAAGCCATCGGACTACCCATGCCGAAGGTTGCTTCACTGATTATGGTGGGCAAAACCTTGCGCGAGTTGGGAGTCACCAGAGAGATTACCCCTCCTTACTACTCCGTGAAAGAAAGCGTCTTCCCGTTCAACAAATTCCCCGGCGTAGATATCATCCTGGGTCCTGAAATGAAATCAACCGGCGAGGTCATGGGGATCGATGAAGATTTTGCAGTTGCTTTTGCCAAGACACAACTGGCATCCAATAATCCTCTGCCTAAAAATGGCCTGATCTTCATCTCCGTAGCAGATCGCGACAAGGAAGTTGCAGTTCCCATTGGAAAACGGTTTGTCGAATTGGGATATGATCTGGTAGCAACGATGGGAACCATGCGAGCGCTCCATGCCGCGGGAGTCAAGTGCCGCGAGATCAACAAGATCAGCACCGGCAGGCCCAATCTGCTTGATCTGCTTGAGAATGATCAGGTGGCACTGATCATCAATACCCCCAGCAGTCGGATCAGCCGTTCGGATGAACGAAAAATCCGTTCTGCGGCAGTGACGCGGGGAGTCACCTGCATTACGACGATATCTGCAGCTCAGGCTGCAGTTGCTGCGTGTTCCGCACTACAGGGCAGCACGGTGAAAGTTAAATCGTTACAGGAACGATTAAAACTGTTATCACCTTCGACTTGATCAATCGCACAGATTCTGCGAAATTACGCCATGCATCATAGGGGCAGGTCTGTTGACTATGCCTCAAACCTGAAGAACTTCATGGATGAAGTGCATGACACCATTGTCCATCATCAACGATCAGTCTTCGCCCGGCCTGCAGGATATTCAGTCCCGCTTGTCAGGTATCGAGGCGCGACGCATCGCCATTATTAAGCCCAGCGCCTTGGGTGATATTGCCCATACTTTACCTGTAGTCACTGCTCTCAGGCATCGTTTTCCCCGCGCTGAGATTAGCTGGGTGGTGAATAATGTGTACGCAAGCCTGCTCAAGAACCATCCCGATCTGGATGATGTCATCAGCTACGATCGCCACAGTTTCCAAAAAGACTGGGGCACCGGCATCGATTACCATGCGCGATTTTTCCGTCAACTCTTTCGCAGACACTTTGACCTGGTCATTGATTTACAAGGACTTCTTCGAACTGGCCTGATGGTTCGGGCATCCGGCGCTAAATGGAGAATGGGACTGTCATCTGCCCGTGAAGGATCACGGTGGTTTTATAACATCGTGCTGCCTGATGATCTGTGGAACATGCATGCGGTAGATCGGTACTGGCTTGCTGTAGATGCACTCGGCGTTGGTAATATGACCAAGCAGTTCAAGCTGCCCAATCTGGAACCCGAACGAAAAAACTGGCTGGCCAAGCTGGCTCACTTGCCTCGCCCGTGGGTGATGATGAACCTGGGTACACGCTGGCATACCAAGCGCTGGCCCGTGAACCATTTTGCGATCCTCAGCCAGCATGTCTCACTGGCCAGTGCAGGCAGCACGGTTCTGGTCGGTGGACCCGACGAGACGCAACTTGCTGAGCAGTTTACAAGCTACTGGTCACGTAATGTCTATTCGACTGTCGGGAAAACTACGTTGCGTGAATTGGCAGCCCTCTTGAGTCTGGCTGATCTCGTTATTTCCAACGATAGTGGCCCATTACACCTGGGGGTAGCACTGGGCAAAGCGGTTTTGACTCCATTTACCTGTACCTCGCCTGTACGCACTGGTCCGTATCAACAGCCTCAAGGTGTTGTCTCGACGAATGTGCCCTGCGCTGCTAGTTATGTTAAAACCTGCACTCATATGAGTTGCATGAGTGAATTGACACCCGCTCGAGTTCTTCCAACACTGGATATCCTTCTTCGCTCATGGCAACATTACACCGCCTGATTTTAGCCAGCAGTTCACTTGGCAGAAGAGCCTTACTGACCCAGGCCGGGTATACTTTTGAAGTAATGCCCAGCCATATTGATGAGCACGATGGTACAGGAGTAACTGATCCAAGAAAATACGTCGCTGAATTAGCCTGGCAAAAGGCAGAAGCTATCAGCTATCAGCTATCAGCTGTCAGCCAACCTACTTTCCCCTCTCCCTACCGGGGAGAGGGATTGGGGGTGAGGGGTTCCTCTCAAGTCGAAGCCCATCCTTCACCCCACCTGCCGCTGAGCACCGAGCAATCAGCACCCAGCACTCTGATTCTCGCTGCTGATTCAACTGTCTGGCACCATGGTCAGATCATCGGCAAACCCGTTGACGAAGCCGATGCCCGCCGAATCTTAGGAAGCTTGGCTGGAACCACCCATGAGCTTTGGACAGGTGTATGCCTTTGGCGGTTGGAAGATGGATTGCAGTTCTGCTGGCAGGAAAAGAGTGATCTCTACTTTCGGCCGCTCAGTGCAGATGAATTGGAATACCTCATTCAAAGCAAAGTCTGGGAAGGCAAAGCAGGCGGTTATGGCATTGAATCCGTTGGTGATCCATATCTGACGGTAGTTACTGGAACTGTCAGCAATGTGATTGGGTTGCCTGTTGAATCATTGACAATATTGCTCCGTCAAGTTGCGCCTGACCTCATACACCAGGATTGATCAAGGGAAACCGCATCGTAAAGCTTGTTCCCCTGCCTACAGTAGATTCACAAGTGATGCTTCCATGATGTGCATCCACCAGGCTCTTGCAGATGGCTAATCCCAGTCCCTGACCGCCTGTTGTCCGGTTTCGCGACTGATCGACACGAAAGAAACGCGAAAATATATGAGGCAATGATTCTTCAGGAATCCCCATACCATTATCCGTCACTTTCAGGATGGCATCCTTGCCATCGGTATCCACCTGCACCTGAATGCGACCATGTTCCGGCGTATATTTCAGCGCATTGCTGATCAGATTGCTAAGCACCATACTCATCAAGATCATATCGCCCTGTATGGTTATCGTCTGGGCAGGGAGTTTGCATTCCAACACATGATTACCTGCTCTTGCCTGATGCTGGGCCATCGCATGACGCACCACCTGGCATAATTCAATCGACTTGAAGTTGGATTGAAGTTGACCAGCATCAGCACGGGCCAGAGTCAGAAGTGAATCGATGAGGGTACGCATCCTGCTGGAGCCATCGAGGCATGACTTCAGGATTTCGCAGTATTCTCCCTCACTGCGGGGGCGTGAGAGTGCCAGTTCCAGGTTAGTATGCAAAACCGCCAGCGGCGTTCTCAACTCGTGGCCTGCATCTGCGGTAAATCGAGATTGTCTTTGAAAAGCGCCCTCCAGCCGATCAAAGGTATCATTCAGCACGGTTGCCAGTTCTTTGAGTTCAGTATCCACTTGACGGGTATCAATGCGTTCATGAAGGTGTGTTGCAGACAGTTTGGCAGCAGTAGCTGAGATAGCTTTCACCGGTTTCATAATCATGCCGGAGATGTACCAACTGCCCAGCAGACCAACAAATAACGCAAGAGAACCACTGGCAATCAACTGGTAGAACAGTGTATCCAGACGTGTCAGTTCGTGAACCATGGATACGCCTACCAGGATCAGGCTTCGTTCAGGACCCCGAAACAACGCTAATCTTGTCTTGTCAGATTCGATGAACATGATGGTCATCATCTTGCCCAAGAGATTATTGAAATACTGTGGATCTCGCTTAAGATCAGGGTCACTATTCGTAGCAAAGACAACTCCGTTTTCTTTAAAAATCGTAAAGAACTGTGGCATTTTGTAGATTTCACTTTCCGTGGGAGGTGGCAATCTGAGATCCCGCCTCATTCTTTCCACTCCATCACGCATAGCCTGATTACGCCGCTCCATTTCAGACTGGCGATTGGTATCGCCTTCACGGCGTTTGTCTGGATTGCGTTTTTCTGCTGGCCTGAGTTCCATTGCTTCTTTTCTGATGCTGTTGTCGAGTAGGCGTGCTTCACGATTCTGGTTTGGCGAACTGAAAGAACCTGGAGCGAACGGATTGTTAAATGGATAAGGCTTCAACAACTCGCGCAGTGGATAGGCCTTCACCGCTGCATCCAAATAGCGAACAGCACCTTCGAGTCGGACATCCATCTGCTGCAGGCTGGCATGTTCAGCGCTCCAATAGAGGTAACAGGCAAATCCAACAATGACCAGGAGCAGAACACCGGCAAACCAGAACAACAGCCTGGCGCGGATGGAATTAAGCATATACCAGATACCCCTGCCCTCGCCGGGTCACGATGAAATCTTTCCCCAGTTTCTTGCGGATATTGGAAACATGCACATCAATCAGGTTGGACATGCTGTCTTCTGATTCATCAAAAAGATGTTCGTAAAGTTCCGTACGTGTTACCAGCTTTCCTGGTTGCAATGCGAGCATCTCAACCAGAGAGTATTCCAGGGCAGTCAGATTGGCATCTACTCCGTTAAGTGTAACCATGCGCGACTGAGTGTGCAGCGTCACCGACCCCAGTTGAATGATTGGATGAGCCTGCCCTTTGGACCGCCGTATAACTGCACGCAGCCGAGCATTCAATTCCTTTAGATCAAATGGCTTGACAATGTAGTCATCAGCACCGTTGTCCAGACCATGGACCCGATCATCAATACCATCACGGGCGGTCAGCATCAGTACCGGCGTCTTCTTCGTTTTTCGTAGTTCCTTCAAGACAGCCCAGCCATCCAGCCCTGGCAACATGACATCGAGGAGTATAGCGTCATAGTCCCAGGTACTTGCTTTGTAGAGAGCATCCTGGCCGTTAGTTGCTTCATCTACCGCGTAACCTTGCTCACGCATGGCACGAGCGATGACCTGTAACAACTGTGGCTCATCTTCAACGACCAGGATTCGCATGTTCAGAAAACCTTTTAACAGAATAGCTTAACATCAGATTAAAGCCATCTACCTCAAGCCAAGATGAAGCTAACTCAGGTCAAGATGAGATAACAAGGAGAAATGGGGGTCTTGTCATTGATTGGGCAAGTGAGCTTTTCAGCTTCTACCATTTATGGTATAGACAGACTCTTCATAATGCATGTGCCGATACGGGGATGATCATGGAACGGATTCTATGTTCAGTGTTGTGTATTCTGTTTGTCTTGCCGAGCCTGAATGCAGATGGTGAAAAGAAGACAGCGGGCACGACGAGTCCAGCACCAGCAGAAGGCAAAATGTTTGGCGAACTGAGCCATGATTTCGGCACAGTTCCACGCGGCTCACAGTTATTGCATCGATTCCAGTGGCGAAATACGACAGATAAACCACTGGAACTGGTGGAATACCAGCGATCCTGCGGCTGTACCACGGTGAACATCACTCCCAAAGTAGTTGAACCTGGCGCACTGGGCACGATTGAAATGCTGATGGACACCAAGCCTTTTGCCGGTGAGAAAACAGTCAATCTGAGCCTCGTGTTCGGACCAGGAAAACTTGTCAGCGCTCAATACCAGGTTCGTGCCTTCAGTCGAGGCGACATTGTCTACAATCCTGGCCAGTTCACCTTCGGTGTCATCAATGAAGGCAGCACTCCTCATGGAGTTGTAGATATCGAATATGCAGGCAACCATGATTTCAAAATTACCGGAATCGCGGAGCAACCTGCTGGAGTTGAAGTCAACATTAAGGAGAACTATCGCCGACCAGGTGCCGTGGGGTACCAGATCAGCACTACATTGAAGAACGATATTCCCAGTGGCGACTATAAGCAGACAATCCAGTTGCGAACCAACGATCCCAATAACCCCATTTTACCGGTTCTTGTCGATGCGACCATTCGATCGGCATTGGCAGTGGTTCCCGACAAGCTGTTTTATGGCACCGTGCGAGCTGGTGGCACCATGAATCGACGCGTAACTCTGCGGGCTTCAACACCGTTTCGTATTCTGGCTGTGGAAGGCCAGGCCAATGGCGTTTCGGTGGCCATCCCCAGTGCAACTGCCTCGGTGCATTCACTGATATTCCAGTGGCGACCAGTTGATACTGGCGAATTGAATATGGAAGTACGCATCAAGACTGATAGCGACAAGTTTCCGATGTTAGTACTGCCAATCAGCGGTATTGCACAGTAAATGCTGTTCGTTTTCATTTGCCGGATGATCTACTTTTCATCCGGCAGCTTCATCTGATTATCGCGAAATCGCCCTTTCAGCTCTTGCAGATTCTTTTCGTTACCCAGAGGACGTTCGCTGGCAAACTTCCAGGCCTCCTGGTAACCCTGTTGCGCCAATGCCAGATTACCCAACATTTTAGCTACATCTGCGTAGTAGATCATTTGCTGAACGATCATCGGCTGGCTTCGCAGGTTGGGATTGTGACGGATAATGTCCATCAATTCTCTGGCCAGCCGTAATGCTCGTGAAATATCACCAGACTTATTGACCAGCCCCACGAGGTTGCCCATCTGCAAGATAGTAAGAGGATGACGCGCCCCCAAATACTTTTTCATAAGCGTCAGAATTTCCTGATAACTGGCTTCTGCATCCTGAAATTTTCCTTCACTTCTAAGTTTTTCTGCATACACCATTTTGACAAGAATATTTCCAATGGGGCCTGCTTGTTTGGACTGCTGGAAAACTGTCATGGCTTCGCTTGCATATTGCAAGGCAATTCGTTCCTGCCCGGGTTCCGATAACTTTAAGCTGGCAAGTGCTGCAAGCGTAAAACCAATATCTTCATGGTTCTTCGGTAATAGTTCGCGTCGTATTTTCAGAGCTTTCAGTAACAATTGCTCTGCTTCCTTGCGCAACTTATCCTGAAACTGCGGCCCTTCCACGCTCAACGGACGATAGAACGAAAGACTTCCGAGCCAGTAAGCCGCCTCTGCTACCTGAAGAGAGTTCTCGCCCAAAGCATCCTGCCTGGCTTTCAGCACTTTTCTGAAGTATTGATCCGCTTCCTGATAGTTCCCCAAATCCTGGGCAATGCAACCAAGCAAAAGCTCCGAAGAATAAGTGGATTGATGCGTTGCTCCCAGATGCTTCACATGCAACTCACGGCTTTCCTTGGCCAGGTTCAACGCTTCGGTATACAGACCCAGTGCCTGGTAGGTTCTGCTCATGGCTTCCAGCAGCCTGGCTTTGATCAGAGGCTGATCTTTCAAGTGTTCTTGAACGAGTACATTGCCTCGTTCCAGAAAGAGTTGAGCAGTCTGTAGGTTGGTTTGTTCTTCATCCCCTCGAAACCCAGAAGAAGCTCCAGCGAATGGCGAAGCTGTTTCGAAAATGCGAGTCAGGTAATCGGTCAGTTGCTGAGCAGAAACCTCTTTAAGCCGTGCTTGCTGTTCACTCAGTTGCGATTTGGTGTGTTCTTTGGCCAGCAGCCAGGAACCAATCGCTGTTGCCAGCGGGATGACAATACCCAATGCAACCAGCACTGCTACCAGTGAATGATGATGACGTAGAAACCGTTTGAAGGTGACAACCCACGGTTCTTTCCAGGCTGTAACCGGCTCATCTGCCAGGAATCGATCCACATCGGAAGCTAATGCACTGGCTGATGCATAGCGATCTCCCGGCTCGCGAGACATGGCCTTAAGGCAAATGGCTTCGAGTGCGCGAGGCACACCACCTACTATGGAAGAAGGCGGATCAAACTTCGCCAGTAATGCCTGCTCAAAGGCGCTTTCTTTGGTGATCTGCTGATATGGTGGACGATTACAGAGGATGGCGTAGAGCGTAGCCCCAAGCCCAAAGATGTCTGTTTCTGAGGTAATTTCTGCCGAACCACCCGATGCCTGCTCAGGACTGAGATAGCCTAGAGTTCCCTGGATGGAACCTGAATAGTGAGACAGATTGCGATTGGCATTCCAGTCTGTGGCACCTCTGCTTGTTTTCTGTTGCCGGGGCGACATACCCCAGTCGAGCACAATCGTTTCTCCGAACTTGCCCAGCATGATATTCTCAGGCTTCAGGTCGCGATGCAGCACCCCTTTACTGTGGACATATGCAACCGTCTGGCAAACTGCCACAAAGCGTGACAGCAGATGTCGAAATGCGAGTCGTTTCTCAGAAGTCTGGCTGGATTGACCTTGATGATACTCCTTGATGGCCTGCTGCAGCGTTTGCCCTTCGATGAAACGCATACTGTAGCAGGGGCGTTTGTCAGCTAATTGCCCCACTTGATAAATGGGTACAATTCCAGGGTGTTCCAGTTGGCTGGTCACACGGGCTTCGCAGAGAAAATCTTCTCTGGCATGTTCTGAACCACACCACTGAGGCAAAAGTGTTTTGACTGCGACACGTCGGTTGAGGAATAAATCCTGTGCCTGGAATACCTGACCCAAGCCACCCTGAGCATGAAAAATCAAAGAAGCGTAGCTGGTTTCCAGTTGAAAAGGCATTTGTTCATAGTGCTCAAGCATTTGCTTGAGCGGATTGAGTAGTTCATCTCCATGAACAACCTTAGGCAACATGTTCTGATAAAGTGCCAGGTCTGCCTTCATGCCCATGCGACTGCGGTGACATAGATCAATCCTGATGAGTTCCAGGATGAAAGGAATGGAATCCTGCTCGTTGATGAAACGACCTAGTGGAGATGAGTTGGCTGCGTTCCACTGTGCGTCAAACGAAACCAGTCTGCTTTCTTCATGCTCAGTAAATGCTGGATCGCTTACGACCGGAGACATGTTTCCATCGCATCAAGTACACAGCCTGAATTCAGGCATAATTCACAGCAACATCATACTATCTGATGGAACAGATTCATACTGAAAACCGACTTGAAACAGATTGTCAGTCAGACGTTGAACCCCATGAATTCAGACGTATAACTCCAATGGATCGTCGATTTTCCACCAGGAGTAAACTGCCATGGCAGTGCGTGTAGCAATCAATGGATTTGGACGTATCGGCCGTATGGTGATGCGCATTTTAGCCATGCGAGGCGGGTTCGATGTTGTCGCCATCAATGATCTGGATGATCCCAAAGGGCTGGCACATCTGCTCAAGTATGATAGTGCACATGGTAAGTTCTCCAAATCGGTTACCGTCGATGGCGACACCATGGTGGTGGATGGCAAGCCCATCAAGGTACTGAAGGAAAAAGTGCCTGCCAACCTGCCGTGGAAGGCAATGAATGTCGATCTTGTGATCGAATGCTCCGGTGTATTTAACGATAAGGAAAGCCCCAAGGGTGGTTTTGGCGACCATCTGAAAGCTGGAGCCAAGAAAGTCATTATCTCCGCACCAGCCAAGGGTGAAGACATCACTGTGGTGATGGGCGTCAATGACAGCAAGCTGACCAAAGAACATCAAACCATCTCCAATGCCAGTTGCACCACCAACTGTCTGGCTCCCATGGCTATGGTTCTGGATGAAAACTTCGGCATCGTCAACGGCGTGATGAACACCATTCATGCTTATACCAACGATCAGCGCATTGCAGACCAGATTCACAAGGATCTGCGTCGCGCCCGCGCAGCTGCCATCAACATCATTCCCAGTTCCACCGGTGCAGCCAAGGCTATCGGCCTGGTGCTGCCTCATCTGGCTGGAAAGCTCGATGGATTTTCGCTGCGTGTTCCTGTCATCACTGGCAGCATCACTGATCTGACAGTCAACCTCAAGAAAGAGGTAACGGTGGAAGAAGTGAACGCTGCCATCAAGTCTGCCGCTGATGGCAAGCTGAAAGGCATTCTGGAATACAGTGAAGAGCCACTGGTTTCCTGCGACATCATCGACAACCCTCACTCGTGCATCTTCGATGGACTTAGCACGCTGGTCAGTCCCAAGGGCAAGGGGAACACTGTCAAAGTCCTCGGCTGGTACGACAACGAATGGGGCTACAGCGAACGCACCGTTGACCTGGCTGCGAAAGTGGCAAAGTTGATGTAATTAATCCCGTACCGCGGTCGGATCAACCGACACTCAAACGTGGTATACATTAACCCCCGGAGAGCACTTGTGCTCTCCGTCTTCATTGATCATCTCAGGAATTACACTCCATGCCCAAGAAAACCCTCACCGACCTCGGCAACCTGCAAGGCAAGCGCGTTCTTATCCGCGTCGATTTCAATGTTCCTCAGGACGATGCAGGGAACATCAGCAATGATCGCCGTATTCGCTCTGCGGTACCCACCATTGAACATGTCATCAAGAATGGTGGTGCAGCCATCATTATGAGCCACTTCGGCAGGCCCAAGGGCGATCCGAAGAAAGATGCCCCATTCAAGATGGACAAAATTGCCACTCGACTGGGTGAATTATTGAAAAAGCCTGTCAAAAAACTGGACAGCGTTGTGGGGCCAGAAGTAACATCTGCTGTCGCTGCACTAAAACCAGGCGATGTCCTCGTCCTGGAAAATCTGCGATTTAACCCCGGTGAACAGAAAGGCGATGAAGCCTTTGCCAAAGAACTGGCAGCCTTGGGCGATGTCTATGTCAACGATGCCTTCGGCACCTGCCATCGTACCGATGCTTCGATGTACGCAGTGCCTGCAGCGATGGCAGGCAAACCCCGCGTCGTGGGATTTCTGGTTGCCAAGGAACTGGACATTCTGGGCCAACTTCTCAGCAATCCACCCCGTCCATTGATTGGAGTCATGGGTGGCGCCAAAGTCTCCGACAAGATGGGCTTCATCAAGAGCATGCTCCAGAGAGTTGACCAACTCCTGATCGGCGGTGCCATGACCTATACCTTTATGCTGGCCAAGGGACAGACCATTGGCAGTAGTAAAGCAGAAGCCGATAAGATCGATCTCGCTAAAGAGTTGCTTTCCTTGGGCGGAGATAAGATCGTTCTGCCTGTCGATCACCTGACTGCAGACAAGCCCGATGCCAGCGCCAAAACCACCGTGGTAGAGGGTCAGATTCCCGCAGGTGCTTTCGGCATGGATATCGGCCCCAAAACCATAGCACTCTACAGCGACTTGATTCGCAAGGCTGGCACGGTTGTCTGGAACGGCCCGCTGGGCAAGTTTGAAGACGAACCGTTCGCTAACGGTACCAAAGCTGTCGCGCGGGCGATGACCGAATGCAAAGGCACCACCATCGTAGGTGGTGGCGAAACCGCTGAAGCCGTGGAAGCCTTCGGCCTCGATACGAAAATGACCCATGTCTCCACAGGCGGCGGAGCGTTCCTGGAATATGTGGAAGGCACTCCCTTCAAGGCTCTCTCGGTCATTGATGAAAAGTAACAATACCATCCACGGTTTGTGGGGTTAGAAGCGGTGAAGACAATTCACCGCTTTTTTTTTGGTAGTTTCAAACATGCTCCTCTCTTGCTTGCTGCTTGCGTTGGCGTTTCAGGATACTTCTACTTATCCCGATCCAGGTCCACATGCCGTTGCCAGCAAAAACTTCGATTGGAATGATGCCGAGCGCAAGCGGGATGTTCCAGTCAAAATCTATTATCCACAAGATGTGAAAACGCCTGTTCCGGTCATTCTCTGGTCGCATGGACTCGGTGGCAATCGTGAAGCCTATGTATACCTTGGCAAGTTCTGGGCCAGTCACGGCTACGTAGTGGTGCATCTGCAGCATAAAGGATCGGACAGCGCTGTCCTGCGGGATGGTGGTATGCAGGCATTGCGCACCGCAGGCAACGCCCGCAATGCCATGGATCGACCGAAGGACATTACTTTTGTGATCGATCAACTCACAAAGTTGAACCAGGACGATGGCGATTTCAAGGGTCGCTTCAATCTGAATGCCATCGGAGTGGGTGGACATTCGTTTGGTGCGCAAACCACGTTGCTGGCAGGCGGCCAAAAACTGGGGCCAGCTACATCCTTTACCGATAGCCGCGTCAAGGCACTGATGCCCATGTCGGCACCGGTACCCGCAGCCATCCTGCGCGAACAGGCTTATCAGAATATCAAACTGCCCATTATGCACATGACCGGAACCAAAGATGATAGCCCCATCGGCGAAACCAAACCGGAAGAACGTCGTATTCCTTTTGATAAAATCTCCGGCTGTCCGCAGTGGTTCATCAACTTTCAGGATGGCGACCATATGATCTTCTCCGGCAGAATGGCTCGCGCTGACAATGAGCAGAAAAAACAGGATGTTGTCTTTCAGAAACTGATCAAGCAGTGCAGCCTGGCGTTCTGGAACGCCCATCTTAAGAAAGATGCTCAAGCACTCGATTGGCTCAATAACCATATGAAAACGTATCTGGGCAAACATGCAGCCAGTGTTGAGACGAAGCGATAAACCATAGGTATGAAATTCACCATAATGTATTTCCGATCAGCGTTCAGCTTGATCGTATTGTCGATCTATTTCTGTTCCATGGCTGCACAGGAAGTCAAGCAGCCTCCAGCAATCGATGTCATACTGTGGTTTGATACGGAAGATTACATTCTCCCAGACAGCGATGATGCCGCTTTGCAACTGGCAACCTGGCTCACGGAACACAAAATCCAGGCAACCTTCAAAGTTGTTGGTGAAAAGGCTCGCACCCTGGAACGTCGTGGCCGGACTGATGTTATCAATGCCCTAAAGAAACACGAGATAGGTTACCACAGTAACTGGCACAGCATCCCGCCAACACCTACACAATATCTCGATGCCTGCGGCTGGCTTGATGGCGTTGCAGAATTCACACGACGAGAGAAGCCAGGTTACGACGATGTCGTCCGCATCTTTGGCCAGAAGCCCACTTGTTACGGCCAGCCGGGCAGTTCCTGGGGACCACAATCCCACGCAGCACTCAAATCATGGGGCATGAATATCTACCTCGATGCCGGCAGGCACATCGACCTTGATGGCAAACCCTTCTGGTATGGCGGCTTGCTCAATTTCTATCGCCTGAAGCAGCAGATTCGCGTGGGACTGTTTTACCCGCATGAACTGGAAGAAGCACGCATTCGCTTTCTGCAGGCTAGAGATCAGTTGCTGGCTGAAGGTGGCGGCGTGATCAGCATTGTCTATCATCCGTGTGAATTTGTGCATCAGCAATTCTGGGACGGCGTCAACTTCAAGCACGGCGCCAATCCACCTCGTGACCAGTGGAAGTTGCCTCCCGTGAAAATTGATGCTGAAAAGAAACAGGCATTCCACAATTTCGAACAGTACATCGCCTTCATGAAGCGATTTCCTGATGTGCGGTTTGTGACTGCAACGCAGGCGGCAGCGGCATATCCGGACAAAGCACGCAAGGAATATTGGACTTATCTCGAAGTGGAAAAACTGGCGCTGGATGCCTCAAGAAACTTTCATCTCCGCGGGATAAACTGGCTGGTTACCAAAGATTATGCACTCAGCCCGGCTGAGTTTTTCTGGCTGTGCATCATGGCAGTCGATAAGCAAATTGACAATGAAAAAGCAAGCACGCTGGATGTCATCATTTCCAAAACTCTACCTGGAGCCATTGCAGGTCCTTGCCGAGCACCCTGTAAGGAAGTCCAACGAAACCTTAAGCTAGATCGCAATGATATAGAGCGTGCTGTGGGGCAGGTGAAGGATTATCTACAGGTCCACCAGCAGATTCCACCTGAAGTATGGATAGGCAGCCAGGCTGTAACGCCAGAACGATTTCTGCTGGAGATGGTGCGGACTCTCGATTATCGATCACAGATTCGTCAAAAACCTCTGCGAACGGTGCTATTGATTTCAACGGACCCAGGGCTACTTACCACGAAACATGTCGCTGATAATGGCCCGCATCTCTGGAAATGGGTGATATTTCCTGAAGGCTTCTCGGCACCGAACGTGATGCATCACGCACGTTTGCAGGCATGGACTCTCAAACCTGCCATCAGACAACCTTGATTGTTACACTTTAATTCCAACTCTCGCCAGTGCTTCGCCAACACGCTCTTCTGAGGGTAGTTGCGGCTGGTCTTTCAGCAAGTCGATGACCACGTCAACCAGTCGATCTTCATTTGAATTCAATACCGCAACCATGTAATCATCCGATGGGGTCGATGTTTTCCTGGCAATCCGTCCCAGCACCATCAGGATGGACCGAACAGCCACTCTGGTTTCATCCCGGTTCATGATGTTTCTCCTGATTCAATCAGAATCTGCATGCTATCAGAACCAGGAGCTACTTACTGCGCATTTTTCATCAGGGATTGATAACGACTATTCTTCACGCACAGGTTTCAATGCCCTTAGCTGCTCTACCCGTTTTTTGAAATCATCCATGTTGGAGGCATAGGTCATATTCCATCGCATGTTGACAACTGGTACCGTGGCCCAGTCAGAGGCTGGATGGCCCAGGCTGTCTGCCTTTTCTCCTTTGGTAGCTTTTTTGCTCAATGTATTCAGCGCTCCACGTTGATTGGCAGCTTCGGCTAGCTGACCAGCCTTGTACAGGCTGCGGGTAATGTCTGCAAGCCAGCCCAGCCTGGTTAACACCCTGTTATCTCCCACTTCGCGTGCATAGGCGGTAATTAATCTTGATTTCCATTTAACTGTCGCAAGAAGATAAGGCATCGATTCGACGATGAGCCTGGGTACCGCATCGCCTCGTATAGCCAGGCAGATGAGCTGTTCGACTGGCCTGAATGCACCCGGTATTCGAATATCCTGCATGGGCAGATCACGAATACCCCAGTAACGCAACTCCACAGTCAATTCTGCAAGTGCCCCAACTGCCCCTTCCAAAGTACCACTAATGAACCATTGCAAAGGCACATCGAGAGAACGGGCCAATTCTGTTAGTTGTGCCAAGGTTGGATGCCTGCGACCGCTTTCGAAGGCCGATATTTCGCCCTGCCTTAACTGACATTTATCAGCAAGACCCTTCTGAGTCAGTCCCATCTGGCGGCGGGCACGGCTTAAATGTTTGCCAACTTCCTTCCATTCAGGCAGTTTTCCCAGCTCAATCGATGCACTTGGCATATTCCGAATCTTTCTGCTTGGCAAAGGGGGGTCGAATGCAGTAAGATAACCACATGCAATCATGGATCGCATGAAGCGATGCTTATAGCATTATGCAATGGATAATCGCAAGATGCAATAGTGATTGCTGACGGATTTTCCCGTCTGGTACCCAGCCCCGTGAAAGAGCCGGCGGTGGGATGGATTCTTCAACTATCGGTGGAACCGAGCAGGCAACTTGAGTGGGAGAGGGGATTCAGGCAGGACAAACCGGAGCACCCATTAATTACGGAACTGTGCATGCCCGTGTGGCGTGCCTTGCAACAAGTGCCACGGATATGAGCACGACTCAACTGGTTCACCGCCCCGCGCCGGTTTCGCTCGATGAGTTAGCAACTCTGCTGGCCCATCGTCTGGGGGGAACCCGTTACGATGTCTGGTTCGGCAAAAGCAGAATGACCCTGAACAACGGTCTGCTCACGGTTCACGTTCCATCCCAGTTCCACAAAGACCGCATTGCCAAAAATTTCATGGAACCCCTGCGCGAGGCAGCTCTGGAATCACTCGGCACCACGCCGGAAATTCAGATTGCGCTCGATACGCATCAGGCCATACTCCCTGCTTCCCTGCCCCTGTCGCCCAGCACTGGAGAATTGTTACCGGCTCGAACCACAGGAGTGGTTCGTTTACCTTTCACGGAGGATACCACCATGCCAGCACGTTCTGAAAATGCCCGTGCCGATCTTGCTCACAGGCGGGATACCGACCAGACTTTGAATCGTCCGGCCCGACAGCCCCGCAAATGGAAACTTCTCGACGACTTTGTTGTCGGTCCGTGTAACCGCCTGGCCTACCAGGGCATTATCAACCTGCTGCAGGATGTTGAACATTCGCCCAGACTCATCACCCTGTTCGGACCTTCCGGTGTTGGCAAAACTCATTTGCTCGAAGGCCTCTATACATCGCTCAAAAAGCAAGTGCCTGGCGCCACGGTGATCTATCTCTCCGCAGAAGATTTCACCAATCGCTTCCTTGGTTCACTGAACACCAACCAGATGAACAGCTTCAAAAAGCAGTTCCGTGATGCCGCAGCGTTCCTGATTGACGACATCAGCTTCCTGGCCGGTAAAAAATCATCCCAGGAAGAATTCATTCACACTGTCGATACGCTGATGCGGCACGGCCATCCTGTTGTACTCTCGTGCGATAAGCATCCCAAACTGCTCTCAGACACCATGCCTCTACTGGCAGATCGCCTGATTGGTGGTGGCTGCTGGCCAATTGAACTTCCCGACAAAACCACACGCATCAACATTCTTCAGGCTAAGAGCGAAAAGCTCCATATGCATTTGCCCAAAGATGTTCTGCAATTCCTTGCTGACCGTATGCGGGGTAATGTTCGTGAGATTGAAGGCGTACTGCATACCATCCGACATTATTCCCAGGTACACCAGGCTACGATCACGCTGGCGATGGTTCGGGAAGCAGTCTCCGATCAGTTTCCAGAGCAACGCAAGGTAACCACGCTGCCTCAATTGGAATTGCTTGTCTGCAAACAACTCGGAATCGAACCCAAGCGGCTTCATGATGGCAGTCGGGCACGGGCTGTCAGCTATCCCCGCATGCTGGTGATGTACCTGGCACGCCGGCTGGCTGGAGCAAGTTACAGCGAAATCGGCCAGTTCTATGGTGCCAAGAGTCACACCACGGCCATTGCTGCTGAACGCAAAGTGGCCCGCATGCTGGAAGAAGATGCACCACTGTTTGCCAACATAGACCGTTGTCCGGTACGTGAAATTATTGAATCGGTCGAACGCGAGGTGTATCGGGTGAAATAGCCGGATACATCCAGGGGGGGCGTCAGCAAGACATGCTCACAGCGCAAGCTGTGAGCATGTTGCATTTCCAGGTACATACATCCACTGTGACAACGATTCCTGGCGTTCACTCAACAAGCTACTTTACTTTCGTGATAGACAACATCATCATGACTATGAATACCTTTGACGGAATAGAGCCATGCTGGCGTTACTTCTAGCCTCGTTGCTGACCGCACCTCCGGACGATATCTTCCAGATGAATAATCTGGTAGCCTGGTGCGTGGTTCCTTTTGATTCTAAAAATCGTCTGCCTCCCGAACGGGTGGCCATGCTGAAGACGCTGGGGTTCACCCGGCTGGCTTACGATTGGAGAGACAAGCATCTGCCAACCTTGGAACTTGAGCTCAAACACTGCATTGATCAAGGCATCCGCATGCAGGCTGTCTGGTTTCCTGACCGCATTAACTTTGAAGCCAAGTGGATACTCGAAGTTCTTGAACGAAATAAAACCATCTGTGAACTCTGGGTCAATCTTCCCGAGCCGGTAGGAGAAAAAGACGAGGAGAAAGTGCAAGCTGCGATCCAGCATCTTAAGCCACTGGTGGATGCCGCCAGCAAGATTGGTTGTACGATCTGTCTTTACAATCACGGCGGCTGGATTGGCGAGCCAAAGAATCAACTCGCCATTCTGAAAGCTTTTGATGCGAATAAGATTGGTGTCATTTACAACCTGCACCATGGCCATCATCATCTCGACAAGTTTGCAGAAGTGCTCAAGCAACTGAAGCCTTATCTTAAATGCATTACCCTGAACGGTATGATTCCCGATGGCGACAAGAAGGGAAAGAAAATCATACCGGTTGGAGCGGGCAGTGAAGATTTGAAACTGCTCAAGATGATTCGCGATTCAGGCTATACAGGCCCGATCGCCATTCTCGGCCACGATCATACGGTGGATGTAGAAGAACGATTGCGCGACAATCTGGATGGATTGAACTGGCTCAAAGCCCAACTGAATGGTTCGCATGCAGGACCTATGCCCAAGTGGCGAAGTTATAAATAATGTGTGTACTACTTGGTTGCAGCCGTTTGCGCCTGCCAGGCTAAGGGCCAGGCATTTCCCTTCTTCGGTGCAGTTGGAATGCGATGAGGCAGCACCGAGGCACCGCGCATGACTAGAACGACCTGTTGATCTGTGGGATACTGAACAAAAGCCAGATCGCCCCAGGTTTCTGCTTTGCCTTCATGCTGTACAGCCTGGCTGGCAGTGATCACCAGGTATTGCTCCTGACTGAGGGTCGTTTCCACGACCAGCTTTTCATACCGCTGATTGAATTTGTTTACTGTGTTGTTCAACTTGAGTGATTCGAGAAATACATTGGAAGATGCTTTAGGCACCAGGGCTGATTTTACAGCAGGTACCAGTCGGACTCGCGTCAGACCGTCTGTCGTTTTCTGCAACTGCATATCGAAGTAGAGTTCGATTTGAGACAGCTCACGAGCGGTATATTCTTTCTCTGCATCGGGAACAAGGAGATTCGCCTGTATGCCACGCGGCCCAACTGGCCAGGTGAGTTCCTGATCCTGCCGATTCATGACTCGCCGGGCTTCGACCATGCAAATGGGAGATGCTTTCGGCGGTTCAACATATTTATCTTCAATGATAAACTGGTGCCTGATGATTTCTTTGTTCTGTTCAATAGCCTGGCGTGCATACTCCGGGTTGGCCAGTGCTGCCTGCAATCTTGAACCACCGGCGGTACGCATCAAACCCATGCGTAAACCATGCCGAGCCAGTTGCTGACGGGTTTCCAGTGGAATAAACTGCTCGTCGAGTTCAGCCCACATGCCATCGTTCTTGAGGATAGGCTGATCCCGACGCCAGGTCATGGTGGCAACATCGAGTTGAGCCACCGATTCATCTTCGGGATTGAGTGTAGAAAAAGGCTGCTTGAGCTGCTGTTTCCAGGCAACATTGTCCATGATTTCAGGCCAGACACAGCCTGAAACGAAACAGAAACCGGCCAGCAGAAAACTCCGTCGCTGCACGTAGAAACTACCCCCTGTTTAACACAGCGGGGAGATAGCTCAGTTCATGGTTTCTGTCAATGGGGGTATCAACATTGCTCAGTGAGCACTTCCTTCACTTCCCCTCTTTCAGTAGCGTATCCATAAGCTTCATACCCAGGTTATCTACATCTCGATTCGTGCCGCCCCGGTTGCAGAGGATGACCACTGCGACACCGGGCGATTTGCTGAAGGCACAATAGGTAGAAAAACCACCCGTACCGCCGTTGTGCCACCATACGCGCGACTTCTGCATATCAAGCATCAGCCAGGTCAGGCCGATCTGCATACGGGGATTCATTTCATATTGTGGAGCAAGTGCCAGGTTGAAAGCAGGCTGTAGCGCGTTAGTCTTGCCCATCGCTGCTTCCAGATAACGCAGCATGTCAGCAGCCGTTGAACGCACGCCACCGGCCCCTACCGCTGGATCGGTGAAATCCCAGTGTGGCACCACAGTCCCCGTGGGAGAGTGTCCATCAATAAATCGTTTCTGCTCTGATGCTGGTACCGTGATAAAGCTGCTCTTCATTTCCAGTGGCTTAAACAACCGGTCGTCAATGAGTGTTGAGTAGTCTTTCCCATACTTGTGAGCGAGAGCAAATCCCAGTAAACCTGTGCCGAAATTGCTGTAATCCACCCTGGGCTTCTTCTCCACTTTCACCTTCGTTGTTTCCAGAGCTTTTTTGAGTTGATCGCTATCGAATCGGGAATCAGGGTCAGCCAGCAGCTTGCCATCTTTTCTAATGGCGTCCATCTGTATTTGAGGCATTCGGGGAAACCCTGATGTATGAGTCGCCAACTGTTCAAGAGTAACAGGTTTTCCATCCCGGGTTGGCACCGTCATCCCAGCAGGCAGATACTGCTGTATCGGATCATCCAGTTTCATTTCCATCCGCTGGATGGCATCCGCGAGAAGGATGGAAGTCATAGTCTTGGTAATCGAGCCGATTTCAAAGATGGTATTCTCATCCAGCTTTTCGAGTTTTTCGGGCTTCTCGCCGATTGCCAGGTAATGCTTGTTGCCTTTCTGATCAATCACTCCAATCATCACTTGATCGATTTTCTTCTTTTCCAGCATGGGGTTCAGCGTAGCCCGGGCTACTTCCTGCCAGGTGAGTTTTTCCTGTTTCGTTTTGGTTTCCTGTCCGATGGAAACACTGGCGAGGAATATCGACAACTGCAGGACAAACAAATGCTTCATTGGTTTCGTCCGAAAGGTTGCTAAGATAATAGCACATTCTAGTCGCACCCTGCTCCACTTCCCAAGGAGATTTCCATGAAGTTCGAACTTCCCAAACTCAGCTATCCTACTGCAGCCCTGGCTCCCGTGATCAGTCAGGAAACCATGGAACTCCATCATGGCAAGCACCATGCTGCTTATGTGACCAACCTGAATGCTGCTGTCGAAAAGCATGCCAGCCTGGCTGACAAATCGGTAGAAGCACTGCTCAAGGATTACAAGAGCCTGCCTGACGATGTTCGCCAGGCCATCATCAATAACGGCGGCGGACATTACAATCACAGCATGTTCTGGGAAATCATGGCTCCGGGCGGCAGCAAGGAACCCGTTGGCACGCTGAAGGATGCCATCGCTGGCATGGGTGGATTCGACAAACTGAAAGAACTGGTCAATGATGCCGGCATGAAGCGATTTGGCTCAGGCTGGTCCTGGCTCGTGGTTGATGGTGGCCACCTGAAAGTTGTCAGCACCGCCAATCAGGATTGCCCGCTGCAAAGCAACCAGTACGCCGTGTTGGGTGTGGATGTCTGGGAACACGCTTACTATGTCGATTATCGCAACCGTCGGGCTGACTACCTGAAGGAATGGTGGAAGGTTGTAAATTGGGATATTGTTGGACAACGCTACGATGCAGGCCTGAAGGCGAAGTAGTTCTATACCCAATGAAAAACACTTAATCTTCGATTTGCGATCTCCCCACGGAACTTTTTCCGTGGGATTTCTCCCATATCCATAGGTCGAATTCAGGTCACTGGCAAAGAGTCAATCGTGCAGCCTGTTTTCCAGTTTCTGCAGGAACATCTGGCATTTGGATTGATGATCCTCCTGATCATCACGATTGCAATCTTCATCCTCGTTCCCGGCTTTGTTTACTGGTCAAGGCTTCGCGAACTCCGGGCATTCAGTCTGTTCTCTATTTCGTATACGATCGTGCTGCTCGCCTTTGTGTTGATGGAGTTGTTTACCTACCTGAAGATCAGCAATCAACATTTTCCCGAAACCATAACCATACTGGTGGTAGCAAGCGCTTGCGTGATGCTGACCGGACTCATCTGGGTATTTTGTTGCCCAGACCGCATCAAGAAATACACCACCGTCTTCGATCTGCTTGATAAGGAACTCGAACACCATGTCCGCGCTGAGCCGCATCATCGTGAAAATCAGGTACTGGCGCGCCTGACCCGCGATACGGATAGAAATGCCAGAGAAATGCTGGAATCTTTGAAAAAATCGTCTATCGACACTTGTGAACATACACCGTGTAAACCAGATTGCCTGTATGGCAAGGAAATCGAAAAACTCCATGAAGGTTGCGTACAGCGATATCTCACCGACGCATGGCATCAGGATGATGCAAGTAAACCATACTTTCGAATCCTGGCTTTTCTGTTTTATTTCTTCGGAATGACCCTGATACTGTTTATGCTGTGCTATCGGCTCTATCTGATCTATCTTTTCGTGAGAAATCAACATGTACAGTGAAGCACGTTTCGGATTTGCTGGTGAACTGATCATTACCTGCCATGCAGTGCATTTTGAAGAATTTGGCGCGATGGAGAACATCATTCAGCAGACAGGCATCGCACCACGAGCTGTCTCATTGCCTATCGATGTGTTTGGAAGAGAAGTGCGTGAATACAGTATTCCACCTTTGAAGATTTCCCAGCTAGAAGATTTGTTACATGGCAACTTCCAGCCAAATGGTAATTTTGTTCCGTTTGCAACTTCTCAAGGCAACGCGTATGCCTGCAGAGAAGTCCTGCCTCCGGGAACCTCACGCACTGCAAGTTGTGAGACCATCATCGCGGATAACGATCAAGGAGCTCAGTCAGCTTGTTCACTGGTTGCAGGTGGCAAACGCTGGTTTTCTGGAGATGCCCGACCGGGAACTTGTCCATAATCCTCTACGCCACTTCCCCACCCGGAAACAGATACTCGAACATCTTCTTGAGTTTACCCAAAGCCATGCCGCCTGAGACGCCACCACATTTCTCAAGCACTACTTCCTCATCCTTTACTTCGCCCGCAATATCGAGCATGAAGCCCATACCCACCGATGCAGTAAAGTAGTTTTCACTCCAGCTCACCTGGTCGCCGTAACCAGTCTTCTCCAGTTGATTCTGGATCATCACTTTGGCTTCCACAGCAGGTTTGCCTGTCTTCCAGCGAAGTTCAGCCATGGTTATTCACCTTACATAAGGTTGTTACACTATTGTCATATGTCCTGAATCATACCTGACCTAGTCTCAATCTGAAAGCACTTTGCTTATTCGAAACCGTACTTATCTTAATCTGAGAAGTAATCAATCGAAAGCTTTCACCATGAACTATACACATATTCTGGATCTCGCCCAAGAAGCACAGCCACCCGACAAGGGCATTTTGAGCAAGACCATCCATATGGATGAACAGATCAAGGCAGTGCTGTTTGGATTTGGGAATGGTGAAGAACTCTCGGAACACACCGCATCCAAACCTGCCATGCTCTTTTTCGTAAAGGGTGAAGCCACAGTTGGCCTGGGTGAAGAGAAGAGGGAAGCGCAGCCTGGTACTTTTGTCCACATGACTGCAGGACTGAAACATTCTATCAAAGCCAATACTCCTCTCGTCATGCTTCTGATACTTCTCAAACAGGGATGATTCTCGATGTCGCTTGCTCCCGTAGTGCTTCCACCTAACGAAGGCCAGACGATGGCTATTGTCGGAGACAAATACCGTTTCCTCGCTACCGGCAAGGAGACGGGTGGCCTCTACACCCAGATTGAAGCAGTGGTGTACCCAGGCGGCGGGCCGCCTCCACATATTCATCGCAGAGAGGTCGAAGCGTTTTACATTCTCGAAGGGGAAATCACGTTCCTTATTGATGGCGAGCAACTGGTGGCCACCCCAGGCATGTTTGCCAATGTTCCCATCGGTGTGGTTCATACCTTCAGAAACAATACCGACCGTCCTGCTCGTATGATCATCACTATTGCTCCGTCAGGTCTGGAAGAAATGTTTCTGGCTTGTGGCAAGCCGGTTTCGCCAGATGCTGAAAGTGTTTCACCACCCACTACTGAAGAAATCGAAACGCTGATGAAACTGGCGCCCGAGTATGGCGTTGAATTAATCCTGTAAACACGCTCCATTTATCCCCCGGCTATTCCATGTCTTCCACCATTGATCGTTCCCGGTTGGCGATTGCACTATTGGCTGTGATCGCCATCGTTGTACATCTGATCCTGCGCTACGCGGTGCCTCATCCCGAAGTTTTCCCGTGGTGGGTGAACCTGCCTTTATGGATTGCCTTGGTGCTGGGTGGCATACCTCTGGTCTTCGAACTAGTTCGCAAAGCGCTAAATCGTGAGTTCGGCTCCGACCTGCTGGCTGGCATTTCCATTGTCACTTCGGTCATCCTCGGTGAATACCTGGCTGGAGTGTTTGTTGTGCTCATGCTTTCCGGCGGGGAAGCACTGGAAAGCTACGCCGTGCAGAGCGCTTCGTCAGTTTTGCGGGCACTAGCCAAGCGCATGCCTGCCGTTGCACATCGCAAAGAAGGCAACTCCACTAGCGATGTGAAACTCGATGCCGTAGCCATTGGCGATATTCTCGTCGTTCATCCCCATGAAATCTGTCCGGTCGATGGGACAGTCCTCGAAGGGCACGGCAGCATGGATGAATCGTACCTTACTGGTGAACCGTATCTGCTGCCCAAATCGCCCGGTACATCGGTTCTCTCCGGCTCCATCAACGGAGAATCGGTGCTGGTCATCAAGGCGGATAAACTCGCTGTCGATTCCCGCTACGCCAAGATCATGCAGGTAATGCGGGATAGCGAACAGCATCGACCTCAGTTGCGTCGACTCGGTGATCAACTCGGAGCCTGGTACACTCCGATTGCTGTCGGCATAGCCCTGCTCGCATGGGCTCTGAGCGGAGAAGCCATCCGCTTTCTGGCAGTGCTAGTGGTGGCAACGCCCTGCCCACTTCTCATCGCCATCCCTGTTGCCATCATCGGAGGTATCTCGCTGGCAGCACGACGGGGCATCATCATCAAAAACCCCGCTGCACTCGAGACGATTGAAACCTGTCAGACTGCTATCTTCGACAAGACCGGCACGCTGACCTACGGCAAGCCGGAATTGACCGAGATTATCACTGCACCAGGCTATCATGCCGATGACATCCTACGCTGGACTGCCAGCTTAGAGCAGTATTCCAAGCATCCGCTTGCCAGTGCGATCCTGCACGCTGCCGAGCGCAAGGGCCTGCCCCTGGTGCATACCGATCATGTCAGCGAAAAACCAGGCCAGGGATTATCAGGCAAATTGCTTGGCAAAGAAATACTCGTCTCCCATCGCCGCAAGTTTCTGAAATTGCATCCTGACAAAGCGAATCTGCTGCCACCTATTGCTGAGGGCATGGAGTGCCTGATTCTGGTCAATGGCGAATATGCCGCCGTCATCCGTTTTCGAGATCGACCTCGCAGTGATGGCAAATTGTTCATCGACCACTTGCGACCCCGGCATGGCATCAAGCGAACTTTGCTAGTATCGGGCGATCGGGAAAGTGAAGTCGAATACCTGGCCAAGATGGTTGGCATCACTGAAACCTATTCTTCGCAAACGCCGGAACAGAAACTCGAACTGGTTCGCAAGGAAACCGCAGCAGCACCTACGGTGTTTGTGGGAGATGGCATCAACGATGCCCCGGCCCTGACTGCAGCCTCCGTGGGCATTGCCTTCGGCCAGAACAGTGACATTACCTCTGAAGCTGCTGATGTAGTGATTCTGGAAAGCTCGCTCGCCAAGGTAGATGAGTTGCTGCACATTGGCCAGCGTATGCGGAACATCGCGCTGCAGAGTGCAGTAGGCGGCATGGCATTAAGCGTTATCGGTATGCTCATCGCCGCCGCTGGCTATCTACCACCCGTCGCCGGTGCGATCTGTCAGGAAATCATCGACGTATTCGCCGTGCTGAATGCTCTGCGAGTTGCCTGGCGGCCTAAACAATTGACCGATTTTTAGTTAAACCCACAAAGTTACTATGTGGTGAATTGACATGGTTCTCCCACTTGACCAGCAGACAGTTCTCTCGGATACTGAGACTGACCAAGTCGTGAATATCCAGAGTTACAGCATGAAACGCAAGGAAAGCAAGAAACCAAAGACCCGAAAACTGACGCTCTCTACCAGGGTGGATCGCCGACAAGTGGTCGTTGAGAGGTTGAATGCAACAACCCCCGACATCCACTACTGGTTGACACGCACTCCCACCGAACGCCAACAGGCAATTCAACTCCTGCGCGAGATCAACTATGGCCCAGCCGCTTCCGGCAGACTTCGCCGCGTTCTTGAAGTTGTTACACGCTAACAGGGTGAAGTATCTGCTGATTGGTGGTTATGCAGTTGGTCACTACGGCTATGTGCGTACCACGGCGGATATGGATATTTGGATTGAAACATCAAGTGTTAATGCACATCGTGTTGCCAGGGCATTGCAAGAGTTTGGTTTTGGTGCCCAACAAGTTGATCCATTGCTGTTTCTGAAACCCGAGAATATTGTTCGTATGGGTGTACCGCCACTTCGGCTTGAAATAGCAATGCAGATTGACGGGGTGACTTTCGAGGAATGTTATTCACGCCGCCAACGAGTTCGCTTTGGAAGGCTTCTTGTGAATGTCATTGATCTCCATGACCTCCTGAAGAATAAAAAAGTATCTGCCAGAGACAAAGACTTGCTTGATATCAAGGAATTGAGAATCGTCATGCGGAAGAAAAGGAAACGACATTAACGCGTTAAATAAACGGTAATTACCGGGTGCTTACTATTCAGGAATCGCATGCTTCTTAATGATTGGCTAGGCAATTATACCCTTCAGTAATTCGCCATGCACATCGGTCAGTCGCATGTCTCTGCCGCCGAAACGGTAGGTGAGTTTCTTGTGATCGATTCCCATCAGGTGCAGCATGGTGGCATGCAGGTCGTAAATCTCGACTTTGTTCTCGATGGCGTGGTAGCCATACTCATCGGTCTGTCCGTAAATGGTGCCTGGCTTGATGCCGCCACCTGCGAGCCAGATGGTGTAGCCAAACGGGTTATGGTCTCTGCCGTTGGTACCCTGAGCCATGGGCGTGCGGCCAAACTCACCAGCCCACAGCACCAGCGTTCGCTTGAGTAATCCTCGCGCTTTCAAATCAGCCAGCAGTCCCGCAATGGGTTGATCAACCGCGCGGGCATTGTCTTCATGCCCATCTTTCAGATTGGCGTGCTGATCCCAGCGGTCGTGCTTGTTGCCTGGGCAAGTCACTTCAATAAACCGCACGCCTCGCTCCACCAGCCTGCGAGCCAGAATGCACGATCGGGCAAACGCCTGGGTCTGCGGGTAGGCTGCATCCAGACCGTAGAGTTTTTTCGTTGCTTCCGTTTCCCCTTTCAAATCGAGCGCATCAGGCACCGCAGTCTGCATGCGGAATGCCAGTTCATGGTTGGCGATGGCTGCTTCAAACGCATCGTTCGGACCAAGCCTGCCCAGCACGCCACGATCCAACTTGGTCACCAGATCGAGCTTGGCTTTCTGCTGAGCCAATGTCGGCTCGTTACGCTGCAAGTTGGCCAGTGGCACCGGGCCGGGGAAGAAAATCGAACCCTGATGCGTTGCGGAAAGAAACCCGTTGCCAAAGCAATCAATTCCACCCGGTGGAATCAACCCGCTGTTGAGCACCACGAAACTGGGTAGGTTCTTGCTGAGATTCCCCAGCCCATAACTGAACCAGGCGCCCATGCTGGGTCGGCCTTGCTGACCATGACCTGTGTGAAAGAAATAGTTGGCGTTGGTATGTTCGGAAAAGTTCGAAGTCATCGAGCGGACTATGCACAGATCGTCCACATGCTTTGCTACATGCGGGAACAGTTCACTGACGGGAATGCCCGACTGCCCATGCTGCTGAAATTTCCAAGGCGACTGCAGCACTTTGCCAATGTCGTTAAACTGCGTGGGGGCTACCTTGGTCTTGATAGGCTGGCCATGTTCCTTTGCCAGGCGGGGCTTAGGGTCAAACGTATCCATCTGCGAAGGCCCGCCATCCATGTAGAGAAAGATGACATGGTCAGCCTGGGCAGGGTGATGCAGCACCGGTTTGTCGCCATGTGCCTGCTGGTGCAAAAGATCAGCCAGGGCCAAGGCACCCATGCCGTTGGCGGTACGCATCAACCAGTCGCGACGGGTAAATAGAGGCATGCAACTATCGTAACCGAACCAGGTGGGAAGATACAAGCATGATAGCCCGGAGAAATCTCCGGGCTAGATACAGGTTCCCAGCTCCCCCGTGGGGAGAAGGGTTAGGGATGAGGGGTTTCATCTTGTATTCAACCCTGTTGTTCAAACTTATCGGGTTAAACACAATTCATAACCCCTCAACCCCGGCACCTCTCCCCACGAGTGGAGAGGGAGTTTTTTTTCTTACTGCAGGAACCGATGGAAATCAGCAGTGTAGACTCCAATGGGGTCAGCGGCATCGTCGATGAACTGCTGCAGAGTCACCGTGATAATCCCGTCATCGAGTCCATCATCACCATCCATCAGCGGGATACCATCATCACCAAGAATGATGTCGCCATTCTCATCGAACGAAGGCAGGTTGTCTCGACCATGCGGATTGTACAGTTCGATTGAAACGGGGTTGTTGAAATCATCCATTTCCACGCTCAGGATGGCATAGGCATGGCGAGGCAACAGCGTTGAGACACGGTTGAACCAGTAGCGGGTCATTAGCACGCCGACCCAGCCGTTGTCCTGAATGTTCGTCAAAGCCAGGCTGCCATCACTGATGTGGTAACGATGATCGTCGGTACCACCAAACATGTTCAACGGTTCGTTGGGTGAATCACTGTGAATATCCTGATAGCTGCCGCCTCTGAAAAGTGCGTAAGCCTTTTCGACCATGGCAACCCACATGACATCTTCTACTCTGTCTTCATCACCTAATTTTGCAAAAGCTGGAGTAGTACTATCATCGTTGCGTACCGGAAGTTGGCTATCCACTCGGTAAAACGAGGTACCAATCTGCACGGCATACGTGTTATCGCCCAGGTCTGCCACCATTTGTCTGGCAGTGTTTTGATCGAAATTGACAGCTGAAGCCATGGTGGCCAACAGCCAGCAATCACCCACTTGGCCCTGACTGACATCAATAACCTGTGGGCCATCGCTGCCGAAGAGGGATCGACCGGTAAAGTTCCTATAGCTGAAAGCCACACCCTCTACCGTTGAGAGTGGGTCCGCGATGTTATCGCCGTTGGCAGTGCGATCCGCACCGTTGGCAAAGGAACTGATGCGGTGATAGTTCGTATCCTGCTCTTCCACGGTCAGGTCATTGACCATGTCCTGCATCGCGCCGGTGCGATCAATCCAGAAACTGTCAAAACCACCCCGACCAAAAAGCTGATCGGTATTGGATGCATCCAGACTGATGAGCGTATCGTTCTGGTTGCCACCATCGAGAAGATCCATGCTGGAACCCCCGTTCAGGTAGTCTTCGCCCTCGTCGCCAAAGAGCGAATCGGTATGTGCTTCTCCGAACAGCCTGTCGTTGCCATCATCGCCATGCAGGGTATCGTTCTCGGTGCCTCCCAAGAGCAGATCGTTATCATCGCCACCTGAGAGCGTATCGCGTCCCACACCACCCCGTAGAATGTCGTCGCCATCATCGCCGTAAAGTTCATCGTTACCCGTGCCGCCATCGAGTTCATCTGCCCCCTGCCAGGGGGAACCCGTTCCATCACCATGCAGGATGTCGTTCTGTTCGCCTCCAAAGAGGAAATCCTTATCGTCTCCGCCGTACAATGTATCGCGGCCGCGATTACCTTTCAGGTTATCGACGTTAGCGCCCCCATCAAGATAGTCGTTGCCATCATTCCCTTCGAGGGTATCGTTGCCCTCTTCGCCATAGATGTCATCATCACCACTGTTGCCATAGAGGAAATCATCCTCGGTGCCGCCATAGATAGTGTCATCGGAATCATTTCCGCCGTAAATGTGATCGATGCCTTCATCGCCATAGAGCGAATCGTTGCCGATGTCGCCGTAGATGTAATCATCACCGCCTCGGCCATAGATGGTATCAATACCGCTATGCCCGTAGAGAAAATCCTTGGCTTCGCGACCATAGATGGTGTCGTTTCCACTCTGTCCGCGAATGGTGTTGGTGCCACTACTGCCAGTGATGATGTCGTGGCCTGAACCGCCATCGATGGTGGTGGGAACCATGACATTGCTATCGCAGCCGAGAATGTCATCGCCGCCCAGCAGGTTGGCATTGATTCGAACCACCGGCTTGGTGCTGACTGGGTAAGCATGCGTCAGGATAAATGGTGCTAATCCTTCCTCGACTATCAGTTCTGGCCCCTGCGGACCGTTGGACATGTAAATGACATACTGATCACGAGCATTGGTGCCGGTGATGTTCAGGGTATCGGTCATGGGTGAATAAGTAACCGCAGGCAGGTCGCGGGCTTCCAGGGCTTCCAGAGACAAACGGTAAGGAATGCGTCGGGACATGATTGATCTCGCTTGTAAGAGGATAAAGCTGGCGGACTGTATGCCAGCAGGTATCCCGCTCAGCGAGGAATCTTTCAGAGAAATGGCAGGTGAAGTGAAACTGCTCCATCCCGAAGGGATAAAAGACGTTAGCCGGTGGTCGAAAACCACCGGCTAAGTTGTTGATTGTTTAATCACATCTGAATCGTTAGAACTTCACCCATTCCAGAATTTTCGGGTTCATCCGTGGCTTGATTGTTACTGAAGGACGTTCCATTACCGTATCAGTGGTCGAATCATCTTCCAGCTTCGATTGTCTGGCCATCGCTTCCTTCTCTTGCCAGAAACAGGTCAGGGCGATCTGGGCACAACGTTCCTGGAACTGGGCAGGAGTCTCCTGCAATTCGGAGAACTTGTCCACAAAGGCAAGCATCTCGGACAGCTTCTCCGGATACTCACCCAGAATCCGGCGAGCCATTGCCTTCTTGTTGGCAGGTTCCATATAGGTCAGTTCGATAGCCTTATCAATACGGCCTGGGCGAGTCGAAATGAACTCCGTGGTACCATCAGGCAACTGGCGAGGCTGCCCCATAGCTGGATCAACCTTGGCAATGTCGTTCGTCGTTACAATGGTGAAAATACCATCGGAACGCTCCACACCATCGATGCAGTTGAGCAGACAGTCGAACGTCAATGGCGTCATGGGTCGCTGACGATCTCCACTTTCATGATCATGCTTGTTCTGGTTAGGAACCATGATCTGCATACCCTGGTTCTTACGGGATACGTTCTCCCGGCCATGGAAGACATTGTCGATGTCTTCAATCAGGGCGATGCAAGGCACGTTGACCAGCATGTCGTTCCACGATTTGATCAGATCATAATTGCTCATCTCTGCCAGGTTGAAGACGTAGATGGGCATGTTCAGGTCTTCAGCGAAGGCGCGAGCCAGAGCCGTTTTGCCGGTGCCAGGCGGGCCGTAGAGCAGCCAGCCCCGTTTCCAGGGAATACTGCGATGACGGTACCACTCCTTGCTGTTCCGCCACATCTCGATTTCCCGCATCAGGTCTTTGACTCGACTGGGGAAAATGAGATTTTCCAATGCCCGGCCATTGTGCAGACCGGCCTTGCCCAATTGTTCCTGGCCATGCGAAAGCAATCGGTAATTATTGGTCTGATACCAGGGCAAGCCATTGCTGTCGGAACCGTAGTCATCATCATCGCTGCCCCGCTTGGGAACAAAGTGGATGACGAAACGATTCTTGGCTTTCTCCTGCTCGGTGGTAGCATGCCAGGTGAGCTTGTTCATATCAGCACAGGCATTGCGGATGATAGATTCCACATCCACCGTTCCACGGATGAAGGTAATGGTGGAATGCACTTTGGTTGCATCGCTGCTGGAAGAACTGCCACTCTCTCCTTTGCTTTGTCGACTTTTCCGTTCAATTTCATTGTTGAACAGAAAAGGAACCCAGCCATTCCAGAAAACGACGGAGCGCGCGCCAAAGTATTCGTATGGCACCAGGCCAAAGTTGCCATCGCGGGTATGTTCGTACATGGCGCCGTACATACGGTCGTAGAACCGTGAGCGTTTGACGTTCTTGATGAGATAGGCAATGACAGCATTGTGTGCCGATTCACTGGGGATTTCGATCTGCTGCACCAGCACGCTGACCGCGCGCCAGAGCACAGCCTTGATCTTGCTCCAGAATCCGGCAATGAGACCGATGACGATACCGCCAATAGCTCCGCCTGCCATGATTTTGCTGAAATCGAGATTTTCCATGCATTAGTCCTGAGTGCTGAGTCCTAAGTGCTTAGCAATACACACACTTTCCCAACTGGAATAGCGTGAGTGATCAAGCATTCGGAAGAAGTATGGATACTTGTGAAATATTGTTGGTTCGCGCGACGCGACAAAAAATAGATGGGTGGGAACCAAACCGAATTGGCCATTGCCCTGAGTGAAAATAGGCAGAACGCCAGGAGTAGCTGGAGCCGTCGTTCCCCACGGCATACACTACGTGCACACATTATACGGTGCAGGTCAAGGGTCTTGTGCGGAATTTTGTCATGCGTTGATTAGAACACGTCGACCGATTAGACTAACAACAGATTTGCATCAGATTTGAGTAAGAAAACGCAAGGTATTTTGATCTGGCTGTATAGCTGCCAAGACTCTTGGAGTTCAATTACTTTAAACATGATAATGCCTTTGCCGTATATCATGGTGGGAATATGGACTATTGGCATTACCTGCAGTTATGTTCCTGACGATCAAGCTTTCATTACCAACACCCCCGGCTTGCACAATGTCATTCGCGTTACCGAAAAACTCCTCTCCGGCAGTGTGCCCGAAGGGGATGCTGGCTTTCAGTCGCTGCAAAAGCTGGGCGTAAAGACGATCATATCGGTCGATGGTGCCAGGCCCGACGTAGAGCGAGCCAGGAAGTTCGGCATGCGCTACGTCCATTTACCCATTGGCTACGATGGTGTGCCTGCAGCGCAAGGGCTCAAACTGGCCAAAGCTGTTCGCGATCTACCTGGTGTTATTTACATCCATTGTCATCATGGCAAACATCGCAGCCCTGCTGCATCTGCTTATATCAAGCTCTGCCTGGACGAAAAATGCACCGTGCAGTCAGCCATCGAAATAATGAAGCAGGCAGGAACCGACCCAAAATACCTTGGCCTCTACGCCTCAGCCAAAGAGATTCAAAGGCCTTCAAGGGTAGAACTGAATCAGGCTGATGCCAACTTTCCTGAGATTGCCAACACAGGCAATCTAGTGCAGCGCATGGTGGAGATTGATGAACGCTGGGAACATTTGAAGCTCATTCAGAAAGCGGGATGGGTAACACCCAAAAATCATCCCGATCTTGATCCGCCACATGAAGCGATGCTCTTGTGGGAACACTACGTGGAAATGGGCCGCTTGCCTGAGACGCAAAAGAAACCGCACGCCTTCCAGACCATGCTCAAGCAGGCAATGCGCGAGGCAAAAGAACTCGAGACTGCCCTTCGACAACCACCTTCTGCAGAACGATCACTGTCCATCAATAAAGCATTTTCAGCCAGTGCCGTATCATGCAACAAGTGCCATGCACAGTATCGCGATATTCCGCAGAAATAACATCAAAAATCAACCTGTGCGCGGATGGCAAAGATGCTGGCTTCCGTCTGCCCGGTAGGCTCTTTATCGAGCCAGGCATGGATGTAATTGAATGTTAATCGTGTATGGGTATTGAGCCACCAGTTTACTCCAGCAGTCGCATCGGTCAGCACGCCGCCATCAATGTTCTCATCGGTTGCATCAATGTACGATAGCCGGGCTGTCAGTTCCCAGGCACCGCCAAATGCCAACCCGTTTTTCATCGGGTTGTATTCGTTATTCACTTTGATCGGCCCGAAGGCACCCGTCTTGCGAACGTAATTACGATGCTCACCCGTCAGGAAATAGCTGGCGCCGACATACCCTGCATAGAAGTGTAAAGGCGATTGGCTGATCTGTGACAGATAGCTGTATGCCCCTTCTGCCTGGATGGAGAGTGGCCCCCACACCAGCGCCGTTTCCCCCTGCACCGAGTTGTACCAATTCGTGGGAATGAAATCGGTATCCACCATGGAAGGCTGAATGGTACTGTTGATGTTCAACGCAAACTCCGGGGCATTACCACCGAAGGCGCCAATGCGAAACAGGTTACTGCCCGGATCAGCAATATAGAATGCCGTGCCTATGTGCCAAACCTGTTCGCCTTCGCTGTCGTAGACAGGTGAACTCGTCAGCCTTCCAACTACGCCGATGCCTCCGAGGTCGCCCAGGTCACCGCCATATTGGTCGTTGCCCGGCTTGATGACCGATACAGCCCAGGTATTCTGCTCATTTTCAGAGTAATCGTAGAAACCCAGACCAATATGCCGGAACGGACTGAGCAGGAACACCGGCGAACGTTCGAGCCAGGGGTTGTGACGAAACGATGTAACAATTTCAAGACTGTAAGGATGTTTCCATTGACCAAACCGCACGTGCCCCAGCCCAGGCACATCATCAATATTTAGAAATACATCCGTGAATGTGGGCCTGCCCGGAAATGCAAAGTCCATCTGTAGAAAGTAACTGATGTTCTCGCGGACATTGCCCGAAACGCCGAGTCGGGCACGACGGAAAGATGCTCCATCCTGTAACTCGCCAACTTGAGCACGATTGCCATCGGTCTGGTTGTACCAACCCGCATCGGCATTCATCGATCCATTCAACTTCCACGTTGGAAACGCGGGGGGAGCCTTTATTTCAGCAAACAGATCAGGCAGAGCACTCGAAGGTGCTTGAGGCTGGCTCTCTTTCAGTTCCTTCAATTGCTTTTCAAGCTGTTCCACTCGTTTTTCAACGGACAGTTCAGCTTGCTGACCATTCGCAGTGGGTGTACCAGGGAACATGCATAGCAAAATCATGTATCTAACAGTGCACTTCCACTGCTTATGCTTCACACACCAAACTTTAATTGTTCTGGACATAAACTAGCAATTGCGACGAAAGACAATGTTAATATCGGCAAACTTCATCGTTCACTTCATGTGAGAACTTAATACCGAGTGAAAAGTTGTCACTTCACAGGCAATACCAGGCATGTATAGAATCTGCAATATCGAATATTTGCTTGCATACCGACACCCATTGCTCCTGAGCATCGTAGAAACAGGAGCCGAACTGGAGATGCAGCATGACTCATCGACTGAATTCACTTTCCCTCAGAATCGTTGCACTGGTTACCATAACTGTTTTGGTCATCACCAGTCTGGCAGGCAACGTTTCGATAACACAAGCAGCATCGCCAGAACCACAAGATAAGGCTGTCCGAAAAGCACCCGAACTGGAGGGTGGCACTGCCTGGCTGAACACTGCCGGACCACTCAAGTTGGCTGACCTGCGTGGCAAAGTCGTACTGCTCGATTTCTGGACTTATTGCTGCATCAACTGCATTCACATCCTGCCCGACCTCGAAAGGCTCGAAAAAAAATATCCCAATGAGCTTGTGGTCATTGGTGTGCATTCAGCCAAGTTCAACACTGAGAAAGATACCAATAACATCCGCGAAGCAATCCTGCGGTATCACATCGAACACCCCGTGGTCAATGATGCCAACCACAAAATCTGGAATGCCTATGGAGTGAATTCCTGGCCCACGTTCTGGCTGATTGATCCCGAAGGCAACGCAGTTGGCTGGGTAGCTGGCGAAGGTAACCTGGAGAAACTCGATTCAGTTATTGCCAAGCAGATTGACAAACACAAACAAAAGAAAACGCTGAACACCAAACCGATTCGCATCGCGCTGGAAAAAGACAAGGAACTAGCCAAGTCACCTGTTTCACCTTTACTCTATCCTGGAAAAATCCATGCCGACGTGGCTGGCAAACGCCTCTTCATCGCTGACAGTTCCAATCATCGCATTGTCATCACTGATCTCGAGGGAGCGAAACTCGACATCGCCGGCACGGGTGTCAGTGGCAATAAGGAAGGTTCTTTCGACCAGGCTCAGTTCAATGATCCGCAAGGCATGGCACTGCAAGGCGAAATTCTTTATGTTGCTGATCGCAAGAACCATCAGATCAAAGCACTTGATTTGAAACAACGAATCGTTCGCAATGTTGCAGGCGTGGGTATACAGGGCAGAAGCATGGGCGGGCCTGGGAAAACCACTCCCATGAACAGCCCATGGGACTTGTTGCTCATACGCAATCAACTGTTCATTGCCATGGCCGGGCATCATCAAATCTGGAAGCTGGAAGTCTCTTCCAATCAATTAACGCCCTATGCCGGCAATGGCCGTGAAGACATTATTGATGGCAGTCTGTCTCAAAGTTCCTTTGCTCAGCCCAGCGGACTGGCGAGCGATGGCAACTGGCTTTTCGTGGCTGATTCTGAAGTAAGTGCCATCCGTGCCGTGCCCCTGCTCACCGGTAACGAAGTGAAAAGCCTGGTAGGCAGCGGTTTGTTCAATTTTGGTGATAAGGATGGCGCTGGTGCGAGTGCCCTGTTACAGCATTGCCTGGGTGTTTCCATGTGGAACAGCAATGTGGTGATTGCAGATACCTACAATAACAAATTAAAGGTACTGGAACCCAAAAACAGACAGGTCATGACGCTCGTTGGCGATGGCAAGCCGGGCAATACCGACAGCCCGCCCCGTTTCAATGAACCAGCCGGACTGCATGTGGTGGGTGATACCGCCTATGTTGCAGACACCAACAATCACCTCATTCGCGTGGTTGATCTGAAGAAGCGTTCGGTCAAAACGCTCAAACTTACTGGATTGAACAGCCCAAGTACCTCTATGGCTAGCAAGCCTGCACTCCGCAATGTGGTCAATGTAGCATTGGACAACGTAGCATTACCTGTTAACGGCAACATCGATTTTGAATTCAAAATCAAGCTGACTAAAGGTATGAAGATCGAGCCAACTTCACCCATCGTCTATGTGGTGGAAGGTTACGATGGCGGCAAACAGCGAGTATTTGACCAGTTTGGCGAAGTGTTCATTACGAAAATCAGCGTACCTGCGCAGAAACTGCGAAACGTTAAGAAGCTCAAGGTAGGCATTGAGTATTATCCCTGCACCGAAGGCCAGGGTATCTGCCAGGTGAAAAGCCAGGTCTGGGAAATACCGGTTACGTTTACGGCACAGGGCAAGTCACCAGTGACATTGGAAACGCGTGAATAACCAGAAACCATATTCAGCCTGAATGCAGACTGCTATATTGTTCTTACGTTACAGATATTCTGGAGTTGTCATGGCACATCTCTTTCAGCAGGGATGGTTAGTTTGCCTGCTGCTGCTGAGCCTGGTTTCTCAGGCTCGCGCTCAAGAAGAACGGATGGAAGCTGATGCCAGCCTGTCTGTCAAGGAAAGCAAGCCAGGCGAGACCATCACACTCAAAGTAGATTTGAATGTTAAGCCTGGATTTCACACCTACCCATCTGTTCAAAAAGACAGCAATGCATCTGCCTTTGTTACCTCGATTCGCGTTAAAAATGAAAAGGATGCACCGGTTGAGCGGACCGGCAAAATCAAGGAACCTGAACCGAAGGACAAACTGGAAGCAGCCCTTAATGCCACTGTCAGTTACTTTGATGAACCTGTGACGCTGGAAGTACCGCTCAAAATCAAAGCCAATGCAACAGGCAAAACCAAGTTCAGCATCTCTCTGGTTACCCAGGTCTGCGACGACATGGGCTGTGTACCATTTACCAAAACCTTCGATTTTGAGCTTTCGATCAAAACAGCTGAATCAACTCCACCTGCCAAGAAAGTATCTGCTGAATCAGACGATGAAACTGCTGGCTCAAAAGATCGCATGGAAACCAGTGCCAGCCTGAGCGCCCTGGAAGGCAAGCCTGGTGACACCATCACTCTGAAGCTGAACCTGGATGTAAAACCCGGCTTTCATACCTATCCTTCCGTGCAGAAAGACAGCAACGCTGCCAGCTTTGTTACTTCCGTTCGAGTCAAGAACGAACAAGAAGCATCTGTCGAACGTTCAGGCAATATCAAGGAACCGGAACCCAAGGACAAGCTGGAAGCAGCACTAGGTGCTACAGTCAGTTATTTTGACAGCCCGGTGACACTGGAAGTTCCTCTCAAGATCAAGTCGAATGCATCGGCGGGCAAAGCAAAATTCACCATCTCGCTAGTAACTCAGGTCTGCGACAAGATGGGTTGCGTTCCTTATTCCAAGCCGTTCGATTTTGAAATCATTATCAACCCAGCAGTGCAGAACACTGCACCTTCCAAGAAACCAAGTCAGCCACCTGAAGACCCCGATACGATTGACCCCAATGCGAAATTGAAAATCGCCGACCCTGCCGGTATTCGTTCAAAAAAAACAGACACCGTGGAGCGTCCGCAGAAAGCAGTTGAAACCAAGACTGCTACGGCAGACAAATCGGAAGAAACGCTCTGGTCCTTCACGTTAAAAGGCGTCATTTTCGGTTTCATTACGCTGCTGACACCCTGCGTCTTCCCGATGATTCCCATCACAGTCAGCTTCTTTCTTAAACAAAACAAAACTGGTCAAGAAGCGATCATCAATGCCGCGGTTTACACTTTGAGCATCATCATCTCGATGTCGTTTATTGCCTACTTCTTTATCCAAACCTTCCAGGAACTCGCACAACTCGGCTCCACCAATCTGGTGATAGGTGCCTTGTTTATTTATTTCGCACTCAGTTTGTTCGGAGCGTATGAAATCACTTTGCCCAGCTTCCTGACTCGCTGGACTTCAGCAGGCGAATCGAAAGGTGGTTACATCGGTACCATCTTCATGGCCATGACCTTCACCATTATCAGCTTCTCCTGCGTGGCTCCATTCCTGGGTGGTTTTGCTGGTGCCACTGCAGCTGAACGACCGGTACTCTGGAATATTGCCGGTGCCTTGGGTTTTGCTGTGGCTTTTGCTTCACCCTTCTTCTTGCTTGCCCTGTTCCCCTCCTGTCTCAAAGCGTTGCCAAAGAGTGGTGGCTGGCTTAACACCATGAAAGTTGTCATGGGTTTCCTGGAAGTAGCAGCAGCCATCAAGTTCTTCCGTTCCGCAGAAATGCGCTGGAAAGCTGGTTTGCCCGAGTTTCTGACTTTCGATGTCTGTATCAGCCTTTACATCGCCATATGTTTCCTGTGTGGCATCTATCTACTTGGCACTTACAAACTTCCTCACGATGATCATGGCGATGAGAAGAAAACGATTGGTGTCGGCAGGTTGATCTGGAGTATTGTTTTCATTTCATTGGGCATCTATCTGTTCCCTGCCATGTTCCGCAGCCCCGATGGTGAAAAGCTCAGACCCGCAGGCGTCATCTACAGTTGGATTGAATCATTCCTCTTGCCCGGTGGCGATACGAAACCTATCAAGCTCGCCTTCGCCAGTGAAAAAGGCGCTGCCGCTCCTGCCCACAAATGGTTTGGCTTTCTACCTGAAGCGATGGTCGATGCCAAGACACGCAAGCAACGTATTTTCATCGATTTCACAGGTGTTACCTGAACCAACTGCGCTTTGAACGAGAAGAGTTTCTTCTCATTGCCTGAAATCAAGACCGAGTTCGCCAAGTATACGCTTTTGAAGCAGTACACGGACACGGTACCGCTTGAGTATTACCCTGTTGAGAAATTGCAGGCTACAACGATTGATGTCCAGGAGGCGGATGCTGAAAAGATCAAGAAATTCCAGAAAGAACGATTCAAAGACATCCAGTTGCCTCTGTATGTGATCATTGAACCAGATGGTGATGATTTCAGGGAGGTGGCCCGATATCCTCTGTCAGTCATTCGCGATGCCAGTGACTTTGCGAATTTCCTGCGAAAGAACGCAACAAATCAATAATATCCCGTCGTGAAGTTGACGCCGGGCCATACTCTGAAGTAAGTTAGACATGGTATGAATTTTCAACTGTTGTCAATAAACCGGTGACGTCGATGTCCGCAGAAGCGGAATTGTACTACATCTGTCAGCCTACTTCGGAACGGCCGGTATCACATCCGGTAACCTTCTTGAGCGTGCAGGCTTTCCTGACAGATGAACCCGCTTGCCGGGCTTTGTGGGATTTCATCGCATCGCAATTCCGCACCAGGCAGAAATTCCTGACCATCTGGCAGGCAGTTCGCCATGTCGCCATGATCCAGGACCCAGCCAATGCGATGATCAAAGGCATGCTACTGGTCTCGGCTCCGGTGAACTGGCAGATCGATTATGTAGTGGTACATCCCGAAGCCCGCAGGCAGGGCATTGCAGCGGCACTCGTGAAGCGCACTTTAAACGAAGCCTATCGAAGAGGTGTGCCATATGTGATGCTCACCAGTCGCGAAAGTTTGCGACCTCTTTACGAAGGGGAATGTGGCTTCACGGTGGTTGGCAAAAAGGACATCGTCAAAGTCACAACGCAAACAACAACAACTGGCCTTCTGAGGCAGGCTACCGGCGAACTGCATCCAGGTGGGGTTCCCCTGCAGCCCCGTTAAACGATAACATGGTTCGTCCAGAATAATAGCAAGATTCAGCAAGAGGATGTTTATGTGTGGCATTGTAGGATACACCGGTTTTCGCGAAGCTGAAACCATTCTGATTGAAGGCCTGCGCCGGCTGGAATATCGTGGGTACGATTCCGCCGGTATTGTTACCCAGACTGGCCCTACCCTGCACATTCGCAAGAAGGCGGGGCGCATTGCCAACCTCGCTAACATTCTCGGCGATAGCCCCGCACCAGGAACCATCGGCCTGAGTCATACTCGCTGGGCCACACACGGCGGCGTGACCGATGCCAATGCACATCCGCACCTGGGTGGACATGATGGCATGCTGGCTGTCATTCACAACGGCGTGATTGATAACTACATGTCTCTCAAGGCGCACCTCAAAGAACTGGGTTACTCCTTTAAAAGCGAAACCGATACGGAAGTTATCGCTCATCTCATTGCCCATCATTACGAAGGCGATCTGGTTGCTGCCATCCGCAAGGTGTTGCCTCTGCTCAAAGGAACCTACGGCCTGGCGGTGCTGAGCAAGCGTGATCCGGGACTGATCGTCGGAGCCAGGCTAGGCAGCCCGATGGTTCTCGGCATTGGCGAAGGAGAAGTGTTCCTCGCTTCCGATCCCAGCGCTCTGCTTGGCTACACCAGTCGCGTGGTTTACCTGACCGATGGCCAGATGTGCGTGTTGACCCCTGAAAGTTATCGCATCTTTGATCGAGATGAAACACCCGTGGAAGCCACGGTCGAGGAAATCGACTGGAAACCAGAGGATGCTGACAAGGGTTCCTTCCCCCATTACATGCTCAAGGAGATCTATGAGCAGCCTGAAACCCTGCAGGCCGCCATGCGAGGCCGCCTGGATACCGAGGCGATGACTGCCCACTTCGGCGGTTTGAATCTCGAGCCGCAAAAGCTCCGCCAGGTGGAACGGGTCATTCTGACTGCTTGCGGTACCAGCTACCATGCCGGTCTGGTCGGGGAATATCTGTTTGAAGAGTTTGCCCGGCTGCCGGTGGAAGTGGAATACGCCAGCGAGTTCAGGTATCGTAATCCGCCGATTGATCGCAATACCATTATGTTGACGATCACCCAGTCGGGTGAAACTGCAGACACCCTCGCAGCTTTGCGTGAAAGCAAACGCATGGGGCATCCCACGCTCTCCATCTGCAACGTGGTAGGAAGCACCATAGCCCGTGAAGCTGATGGCGGCGTGTACCTCCATGCCGGCCCCGAAATCGGCGTGGCCAGCACCAAGGCATTTACCTCGCAAGTGGCGGTGCTCACCATGCTCGCCATTCTGTTCGGCCGCATGAGGCACATGTCCTACACCGCCGGGGAACGCATCATTCAGGAACTCAGGCAGATTCCTGACCAGGTTCGCCGCACTTTGCAGTGTCATGATCATGTCAAGAAGGTGGCAGCCAAGTATGCTCATGTGCGGAATGTTTTGTATCTGGGCAGGCAATATCTGTATCCGGTCGCCCTGGAAGGCGCTCTCAAGCTGAAGGAAATCAGTTACATCCATGCCGAAGGCTACCCTGCAGCAGAAATGAAACACGGCCCTATTGCCCTGGTAGATAAGGAAACGCCTTCGGTGTTCCTCATGCCTCGCGGCAGCGTGTTCGACAAGGTCATGAGCAATCTGGAAGAGATCAAGGCACGAGGCGGGCCAATCATAGCCATCGCCAGCGAAAACGATGACGATGTGGCACACCGGGCTGATGATGTCATTTATGTGCCTGATGTAGCAGAATGCCTGCAGCCACTGGTAGTCGCCATTCCGTTGCAACTCCTGGCTTATGAAATTGCTCTGCTGCGAGGCTGCGATGTTGATAAACCCCGCAACCTTGCCAAGAGCGTGACTGTAGAATGAAACCGCTGAATGCTGAGTTTTCTCTCCTCAGCACTCAGCACTGAGCACTCAGCACTAAAAATGGCCCGCTGCGATCAAGGCTATCTCTGCGATGTCTGCGGTAAAGATGTTGAAAACATCACTGATTCCGATTTGTACCTTCGCTACATCCTCGGTGAAATCAGTCCCGAAGTACTGACCATTTCCCAGGAACGACACCTGTGTTGTAATCCTGCTATTTCACAATTCATCATTGATGCGAATTTTGAGCCAGTATATTGTCCGGGTTTGTTTGATAAACGTGAACTGGATGCAGATTTTGTTCGCGAAGAAGAGAAACGAATTACCCAGGGTTGGCAGCGTCTGCAGGCAATTCCCACACTTGGTCTGCCTGTAACGGAGTATCCGCTGCCTGAAGTGCGAGCTCGCTGGGGTGCCTGAGTTTTTCCTGTGATAATTCCCATACATTAGCAGATGTACATCACGCGGAGTGCATCAATGGCCAATGAGATATCGTTGCTGGTTAATGGCGTCTGTGGACGCATGGGGTTGCGGATCATTCACCTGGCTTCAGCAGATAAACGTTTTCAGGTTGCTGCAGGACTGGAACATGCGGATCATCCCAAAGGGGGCATGGATTTAGGCCTGGTGGCAGCATTGCCTGAGTTGGAAGGTATTGCCATCACTCATGCCTGGCCCAAGGATCGAGTGATTGATCTGGTGATCGATGTTTCATCACCTGAAGGCACTGCCTCCCTGCTTCCGCTCTGCAAGGTAGATCGTATTCCCATGGTGGTTGCCACCACCGGGCATAGCGTACAGCAAATGAATGCTTTGAAGGAAGCTGCGCACGATATGCCACTACTGGTTGCTGCCAACCTTAGCCTGGGCATGAACCTGATGATGAAACTGGTAGGCCAGGCTGCGGCCGCCCTCAAAACCCAGGATTTCGATATCGAGATCATCGAGCGCCATCACCGGTTCAAGAAAGATTCACCCAGTGGGACGGCTTTGCGTCTGTCGCAGATCATTCAGGAACAGGTAGGGGAAGTGCCCGTCAAACATGGACGCGAGGGCATCGTTGGCGAACGCTCCAAACAGGAAATCGGTATTCATGCTGTGCGTGCCGGTGATAACGTTGGAGACCATACCGTTCTTTTCAGCACACTGGGGGAAACGCTGGAACTGCAACACAAGGCCAGCAGCCGAGATGCCTTTGCCAAGGGAGCTCTGGAAGCAGCAGCGTTCCTGATCAGCAAAGGCCCAGGCTGGTACACGATGGCAGATGTACTGGGACTGTAATCGAATCGGCAAGGTCAAGACAGCAAGGAATTTTACATGGGTTTGCTGGAAGGTGCATTATCGGAAGGGGTTGTCACCACAACGCTCGAATTTGCTGTCAACTGGGCACGCAAGAACAGCCTCTGGCCCATGACATTTGGCCTGGCCTGCTGTGCCATCGAGATGATGGCTACTGGTGCATCGAAGTACGACATCGATCGCTTTGGTTCCGGCGCTTTCCGGGCTACGCCTCGTCAGTCTGACTTGATGATTGTGGCAGGCACAGTGAACATGAAGATGGCCAGCCGGGTTCGCCGCTTGTACGAGCAGATGCCTGATCCTAAGTATGTCATTGCTATGGGAGCCTGCACCTGTTCAGGCGGACCATATTTCAAATATGCCTACAACGTGGTGAAAGGTGTTGACCTGGTGGTGCCGGTGGATGTCTATGTACCAGGCTGCCCGCCCCGGCCTGAAGCACTCTTGGAAGGCCTGATGCGGGTGCAGGACAAGATTGCTGCGGAAAAGGGTTTCACCAGAGGCGAACGACAGATTGTTGTGGAACCTCGTCATCTGGGCAAGGTTCGCGTGCCACTGGAAATGGCCACGATTGAACTGGCGAATGAGTTTGCCCTCAAGACTAAGCAGGCTGCAGTGCCGGTGAAGGGGAAGTGAGTATTTGCATTTTCAGTAGTTGACATGATACAATTAAACCATGTCCACAAGTGTACTGTCCTCCTCATCATCTGGCCCCTCAGTTCAACATCCGCACATCGTTGCCACTGCAGATACCTGTCATGGCCAACCTCGCGTAGATGGTACACGTATCCGTGTCTGGGACATCTATTGGTGTTATGAACGGGAAGGCATGCAGGTAGATCAGATCATTGCTCTTTATCCACAGCTCACTCCATCCAACATTCACGCTGCACTGTCCTATTACTGGGATCATCGTGAACAACTCCATCAGCATCACCAGAATGCTGTGCAACAGTTGGAGCAATATCGCGGGCAGCACGAATCGATGTTGAAAACCCGACTCAAACAGAAAAATGGCTCGTAATCTGAAGTTTCACCTTGATGAAAATATGGGACATGTCATTGCCCAATCTCTTCTTCGGCGAGGCATCGATACCACAAGCAGTAAATCAGTAGACTTGCTGCAGGCTGACGATCACAGTCAGATTCAATATTGCCTGGAGCAAAATCGAGTACTGGTAACCTGTGATCACGATTTTGTATTTCTGCATCAGCAGGGAACTCAGCATCAGGGTATTGTGATCTTCAAAGACGAAGATCGACAGAAGATTGGGCCAGTGGTTCGGTTTATCGAATTGATGTGGGAAGTCATGGATCCCGATGAAGTCTTTCAGCAACTCATATACGCCTAACGCCGATGCACTGCTTCATCATGATTGAATAATGCCAGTGCAACGACCGTATTGGCAGCCAGTTCAGCAGCAGGATACCTGTCATTGACGTTCGTCTCACCCACAGCCAGTAGTTTCTGTACGGCTGCCTGATCTTTCTCATACAAGCTAAACTGTTCTTTCCAGAGCTTGCCCAGGATGTCGAGTTCACGGGGCGTTGATGCACGACCTGTTACGTTTCTGAATGCCCAGGCCAGTTGCTCTTCCCGCGAACCGCCAGACTGATGCATCCGCTGGCCCATTATCTTCGCTGCTTCCACCATCTGCACATCGTTCAGCAGCGCAAGTGCCTGCAAAGGAGTACTGGTAGATTGCCTGCGGACGATACAGACATTACGCTCTGCTGCATCGAACGTGATCATAGCTGGGTGAGGTACCGTACGCTTCCAGAACGTGTACAGACTGCGACGATAGAGATCTGGCCCTTTGCTCCGATCATATTTCGGATTGCCCATCGCCACTTCCCATAAACCATCAGGCTGATACGGCTTGACCGCAGGCCCACCCTGTTTTTCCACGAGCAAGCCACTGGCAAACAATGCCTGATCACGAAGCATTTCTGCTGACAACCGGCGAACTGGATAATGGCCCAGCAGTTTGTTATCTCCATCCTTACTGCGATGCTCCGCTGATGCCTGGCTGCTTTGGCGATACGCTGCTGAGAGAGCCATCATCTTGAGAAGCCTTTTCATGTCCCACGGCTTAGCCTCGGGATCGCTCGGCTGAGCAAACTCACGAGCCAGCCAATCCAGCAGTTCGGAATGCGTAGGGCGTGAACCCTGCGTGCCAAAGTTATCACTGGTTTCTACCAGGCCATTGCCGAACATCTGTTGCCAGAGGCGATTGACTACCACCCGTGCAGTGAGTGGATGATCCGGCTCAAGCAACCAGCGGGCCAGCCCAAGCCGATTACGGGGCATATCAGGCTTCATGGATGGGAACACCGCAGGCACATCCCCCGTCACCTTGTCACCGGGTGCATCATATGCGCCACGTTTCAAAATGAATGCAGGCTTGGGTTGAGGTAACTCCAGCATCACCATCGCTTCGGGAATGGGATTCGTGATCTTATTGATCTCGTCACGGCAACTGGAAATGACACCATTCAGTACCTGGATGATGAAGCAATGGTATTTCAGAAAGTGAACGCGAAACATCTGCTTTTCAGCTTCGGTCAGTTGCTCCATTGGTTTCAGCTTCAGTTGTTCCGCCTGTGCTGGATCAAATGTAGCCAGCACTTCCCATGGTGTGAGACAACCAGTGTAAAAACAGAGGTCATCCACCATACCGCCCTTAAAGCCATTGTCCCGGAAACGATAACCCAAGGTCAGATCAGGCTCTCCACCTTCGTAGGTAATGTCCTTGTAGAGATGATCTCGCACTACTTCGACTTCAACAGATTGGCCGTTACGGTAGATGCGAATGCCTGCAGACTGGCTTGACCCATCGTAAGTGACTGCAATCTGTGTCCACTGGTCAGCAGGCAAAGGCTTGATTGTTTTGATTTTCAGCGAGTTGCCAGGCCACATGTGGTGCATGCCGAACGCCACATGATTCTGTTCGAGTAGCAGTTCGTAGCCTCGGCTGCCTGCATCGATGGGTGCTCTGCTGTGATGGAGCACCACCGAACGAGGCGTAGGGGCCGGTGGCTTGATCCACAAGCTGAAACTGAATGGCGTAGTGCGAGAAAAGTGTCCCAGCTTGGGGAAAGTAAAGCCATTCTCGCCATCGAGTAGAACTGCCTGCCCTTCATGTCCTGCAACCAGTTGAGGGTTCTCGTGAGCTTGAGCTGGGTTCTGCTTTGTCAGCCGATTGAAAGTTTTGTTTTCTTTCAGTTCATTGAACGTGAAATGAGCGTAGGGCCGTGTGCGGAACGTGTTTACCCGGTCGTTCTTCAGCCAGTTCGTAAATTTCGACTGAATGTAAGGTTGAGTGAGAGTTTCCTGGAGATTCTTTTCTGCTTTTGCCTGGCGGGTCCTCACCTCAGCCAATTTTCTGTCGGTATTCTCATCACTCAAAAGCAGCGTCGGTACCGGCATGGATGAAGTGAAGTAACTCGTCTGCCCTGATTCATCAATATTCTGAAACAGACTGAATAGGGAATAGTAATCCTTAATCGTAAACGGATCATACTTATGATCATGACAGCGGGTGCAATCGAAAGTCATGCCCAGAAAAGCGGTGCCGAAGGTGTTCACCCGATCAACGACATAGGAAACGCGATATTCCTCTTCAATCACGCCACCTTCTTCGTTCTGCATGTGCAGCCGATTGAATGCCGTCGCCAGGCGTTGATCCTTCGTAGCATTGGGCAGCAGATCGCCAGCCAGCTGCCAGGTGATGAACTGATCGTAAGGCAAATTCTGATTGAACGCCTTCACCACCCAATCGCGCCAAGGCCACATAGAACGGTAGCGATCCATCTGATATCCATGCGTGTCGGCATAGCGAGCCAAATCGAGCCAATCGGTTGCCATCCGTTCGCCATAGCGCGGAGAAGCAAGAAGGCGATCCACCTGTTTTTCAAACGTCTTCTCCGACGTATCGGCCAGAAATACATCAAGCTCAGCCAATGTTGGCGGCAACCCGGTCAGGTCGAACGACACGCGTTTGAGCCAGGCTTCCTTCGAGGCATCAGCCTGCGGTTTCAAGCCGACAGATTCCAGCTTTGCCAGAATGAACCGGTCGATTGGTTGCTTCACCCAGCTTGCTTGTTTCACTGCTGGTAGCGCCGGCTTTTGCGGAGCGACAAACGCCCAATGCTGTTCCCACCTGGCTCCACTATCGATCCATTGCTTCAGGAGTTGCTTCTGTTTCTCTGTTAACGACCGATTCGATTCCCTGGGCGGCATTAACTCCGTCTCATCTTGTGAAGTGATTCGTTGAAAGAGTTCACTCTCCTCGCTTTTACCGGGGATGATTACTGCTTTGCCTTGCTTGAGCCGAAAAGCTCCTTCTTTTGTATCGAGACGAAGTTTACCTTTTCGAGTCTGTGCATCCGGGCCGTGACAATGAAAGCACTTGTCGGAAAGGATGGGCAGAATATCACGCCCAAAGTCGGGTGGCTGGGCGAAGAAGGAGACTGGAGCAATCAAAAGAATCAGCAGTGAAAAGGTGATACTCTTCATTATCCCACCACATCCTGCACTACCCGGCATGGCTCTACACCGGTCAACCGCATATCCAGCCCCTGATACTTAAAGCTAAAGCGCTGGTAGTCGATGCCACATAGATGCAGCATGGTGGCATGCAGATCATGCACGCTCACTACGTTCTCCACGGATCGGTAGCCTAGTTCATCGGTGTTACCATACGTGATGCCACCTTTGATGCCGCCGCCTGCCATCCAGATGGCAAAGGAAAGAATATGGTGATCGCGGCCTGTACCTTGACCCATGGGTGTACGACCAAACTCGCCACCCCAGATCACCAGCGTATCATCGAGCAAGCCTCGCTGTTTCAGATCAGCCAGCAACGCTGCACTTGCCTGGTCCACATCATTCGCAGCAATCTTCATGCTCTTTTCGATTTCGCCATGATGATCCCATGCACGATGATAAAGCTGAATGAATCGCACACCACGTTCCGCCAGGCGACGGGCCATCAGGCAGTTGGATGCAAAGCTGCCATCACCCGCCTCCTTGATCCCATACTGTTCCAGCGTAGCTTTGGTTTCCTTGCTGAAATCGGTCAGTTCAGGCACCGAAGTCTGCATGCGAAATGCCATTTCATATTGAGCAATGCGCGTAGCAATTTCAGGGTCATTTTTCTCAGCCGCCAACATGCCATTCAGCCGCTGAATCTCATCGATCACCTGACGCTGAGTGCTCTGGCAAACTCCGGGCGGACTGCCTACGTAGTGGACTGCTTCACCTTTCGATTGGAACAGAATGCCCTGGAACTTGCTGGGCAAAAACCCAGCAGACCACTGCCGGGCAGAAATAGGCTGAGCGCCGCCAGCTTTGCTCGTCGATGTCAAAACGATAAACCCAGGCAGATTTGCAGTTTCTGCCCCCAGGCCGTAGAGCATCCACGATCCCATGCTGGGTCGACCTTTGATAATCGAGCCAGAGTTCATGAAAGCATGAGCCGGGTCGTGATTAATCTGTTCCGTCTGCATCGATCGAATGATTGCAATATCATCTGCATGCTTGGCGATGTGCGGAAAGAGTTCGGATATTTCCTGTCCGCTTTTGCCATGCTTCTCGAACTTGGCGAATGATCCACGAGCAATCAGTTTCGTGTTCTGCAATTGTGCCAGTTGCTGGCCCTTGGTAAACGAATCGGGGAAAGGTTTGCCGTTCAGTTCCTTGAGTTTGGGCTTCCAGTCGAAAGATTCATGCTGCGATGGGCCGCCAGCCATGCAGAGATGAATGACCCGCTTGGCTTTGGCTGGATGATGCAGTTTGGTCAGAATACCTTGCGGCTTATCATCTACAGCGCTGGCAGCAGACCAGCCAAGAAGTTCTCCCAGTGCCAATGCACCCAGGCCATAAGCAGACTGCTGCAGAAAAGCACGGCGGGGAAGATTCTGAACTGGAAACAACATCTGCAACCTCTCACAAGCAACAGTCCTATCTTAACAGCCAATGCCTGGATATGAAATGGAATCCATGTGTAAATCAACCGATCCGTCTGCACGCTTCGCTTACCGTGTTGAACTGTATGTCAACAATGTCATCGACACTCTGGGCATACCCACCTGCCATCGTAATCGCCACCGGAAGATTCTGCTCCTGACAGATATCAAACACGAATCTATCGCGGGCTAATAAACCTGCTTTGGTCAGTTTCAATCTACCCAATCGGTCACCTTCAAAAGGATCAGCCCCAGCAAGGTAAATCGCAAGGTCAGGATCAAACACTTTCAGAGCCTGATGCAAGCCTCGCTGCAAAGTTCCAAGGTACTCTTCATCCCCCATGCCATCTGGCAAACCGATATCGAGCTTGCCCGCAACCTTGCGTAATGGAAAGTTCTTTTCGCCATGAATGGAAAAAGTAAACACCGAATCATCGTTCTGGAAAATATCAGCAGTGCCGTTACCCTGATGCACATCGCAATCAATCACCATAACCTTCTTGACCAGTTCTTCCGCCTGTAAAGCTCTGATGGCAACTGCGGAATCATTGAAAATGCAGAAACCTTCTGCAAAGTCGTAGCCGGCATGATGCGTACCACCAGCAAGGTTAGCTGCAAAACCAGCGGACAGTGCAGCCCGGCAGGCAGCCAGTGTGCCGCCCGATGATCTGCGGCTTCGTTCAATAAGTGCTTGTGACCAGGGAAAACCCAGTCGTTGCAACTCTGCTTCAGTCATCTGCCCCAATAATACCCGTTGTACATAACGACGATCATGAGCGCGATACAAATCCTGATCGGTAACCGACGCAGGTTCATGAAACGAAATAGATAACTGTTCGGCAACCAGCCTCTCACGCAGAAGCCGATACTTCTGCATGGGGAAGCGATGCCCTTCGGGCAAAGGCAACACAAACTGATCACAATACCAGGCATCCATCATTTTACCCGGCACTCATCGCGGATTTGCCGGGCAATGCGTTCAGCATGCGTAGCAACATCATGAAGTGACACGCCATGATATGCATTGCCACCCAGGTAAAGCCCAGGGTGTTTCTTTAGAAAGGTTTCCATCTGGCTCACACGCTGAGTATGGCCGAGCGTGTATTGAGGTATGGCACGGGGCCAGCGCTGCAACTGGCAGAAGTTGGGAGGCTTGATGATATGCAACAGGTTTCGGAGTTCCCGTCGCGCTGTGAGTATCAGGGCATCATCATCCCACGATAACATTTCCCGGCGGAACCAACCACCCATCGTCACCTGCATCAGCACTTTTCCCTCTGGAGCCCGGCCAGGGAACATGGATGAACTGAACTCGATCTTGAGGATGTCTCTCTTGAATCGCTGAGGCAGCAGAATGCTCTGGCAATCACTCAACTCTGGTACATGTTCCTTGGCGTACGCCAGTGAGATGGAAACAATTCCGGCCATCGGAATCGTCATCAGGCAGTCGGCGAGTTCTGAATCGAGATCAGCTACGATGGCGGTCTGCTTGTGCACCGGGCATGCAAGAACCACCATATCAGCAGGACGTGTGGAACCGTCGCTGCAATATACTTGCCACGGGCCAACAGTTTCATCAGTAGTACGGGCTATCGACTTCACTCCAACACCGAGTTCAGCCGGTTGCTTCAATTGACCGTCGAGCTTGTCCACCAGTGTCCGCATACCTTCTGTAAAGGAATAGTGTGTCGTAACATTGTCAGCGAGTTTGATGCCCGCCTGTCTAGCCGCATTGCGTTCAGCCAGCCGCAACTTGGTCAATCCACGATAAACGCTCCCATACTCCCGTTCGGCACGAGCCGCCTGTGCGAAGCCAGCCTTGATGCTGATGGCCCGGGCATCACCTGCGTATTGCTCCGTGGTTACTGCATCAGCAATGATCTGTCCCAATTCGCGGCCCACACGCCTTTCCGCGAACTGAAATACACTTTCATCGAGAGTATTACGGGAAGCAAATCGAAACCGTTCGCTGATTAGCCGATAAGCGCTCCCCATGCCATACATAGGGGATAATAGCGCACTACCCAGCGTTCCTGGTATGAGATGCAAAATGCCATCATGCAGCATGTACCGTTTCAAACGAGTCTGCGAAGTTGACAGCAGTTCCGGAGTCAGTTTCAATTGTTCGCAGAGTTTCATCAATCCGAGCCGATGGCCTGGGAAAGATGCCGGCCCATGTTCGAGCAGGTAGCCTCGTTTTGATTCAGTGCACAGCATGCCCCCCACCCTCGACTGCGATTCCAGCACCGTGATGGAAGCATCAGGCAGCCTGAATTGCAGTTGGAATGCAGTCGCCAAGCCAGACAGCCCGGCACCAACCACGATCACTCTGGGGGACTTCAACGGCATATAGTATCAATCAGGCGCGCAACACCGCACCAAGCAATTTTTCCACTCGGCCCACGATTTTTGCACGCACTTTGGAAACCTCTTTATCCGTCAGGCTTCGATCCATCGCCTGATATGTTAAAGCATATGCCAAACTTTTCTTTCCTGCTGGTAAATTCTGGCCTCGATAGACATCAAATAATCTAATGCCTCGCAGTAATTCGCCACCCCCCGCTTTAATTTCTGCTTCCAGCTTGTCTGCAGGCAGAGTTTCATCAACAACGAGGGCAATATCTTCCAAAACAGGTGGAAAAGTTGAAATCGACTGGAATGAATGCCATGCAGGCATCAGTGACAGGATGCTCTCGAGATCCAGGTCTGCAACCAGAATTTTGTGTCTTCCCAACTCGTAAGCACTAGCAACCTGTGGGTGAAGTTGACCTAGTTTACCCAGAATCTGTTCACTTGACTTAACCTGAGCACTTTGACCGGGATGGAGTTCAACTGTTGTCAATGGTTCAAAAGCCAGCGATGGCACGTGAAGTCGTGAGAGCAGAGATTCCACCAGCCCTTTCAGGTCAAAGAAATCGAGCGATGGCTGCTTATCAGTCGTATCCCAGTGATCTGTTGACCGCTGTCCAGTTATTGTAATGACCAGTCGCCTGGATTCTTCAGGCAGCCTGGCATCTGATTTTGGAATGTACACATTCCCTATCTCGAACAAGTTCACCGTAGAGCGGTGTTTCAAGTTCATCGCAGCCACCTGCAGCACGCTGGCGAGCACACTGCGGCGCATGATGCCTCGTTCGCTGTGAATGGGATTCGCCAGCTCAACTGCTGATCCGGAGATTCCCAGTGGTGCTTCGCGTTCAGGGGAAGTCAGTGCATAACTCATCACTTCCTGCAGTCCCAGACCAGCCAGAACATCCCGTACACGCTCTTCGCCCATCAGCGATGGATTATCGAGCTGTTGAGGCAAAGCATCTGCCAGCGATGTGACAGGCAACTTGTCATAGCCATAGATTCGGGCAATGTCTTCCACGACATCCGCTGCACCATGCTGAATATCAACACGATGCGCAGGTGGAACTACGGTGAGAACTGCACCACCGGGGGGAATATCCACACGGTATTCCAGTGAACGGAGAATGCGTTCCATGTCCTGAACAGGAATTACCATGCCGAGCAATCGTTCAACGTATGCCAGTTCGAGTTTAATGGGAGCAGGCGTCAGCGGAGCCGGATAGCAATCAACGGCACCCTGGCAGACCATACCACTTGCCAACTGACGCAGATACTCAGCTGTGCCCTCAGCAGTAGGTAAGGCCAGCTCTGGATGCAGCCCTTTGCTGAAACGCATGCTCGCTTCGCTAAAGAGATTGAGTTCGCGGGCAGTCTTGCGAATCGTTGCAGCATTGAAATGGGCTGATTCGAGTAAGACACGAGTGGTTTTGTCGCTGACTTCCGTTTCCAATCCACCCATCACGCCAGCCAGGGCGATTACACCTGCGGTATCAGCAATTACCAGATGATGCGGTTCGAGTTTACGTTCCACATTATCGAGCGTTACCAGTTTTTCCCCGGCTTGGGCGAGACGCACTGTCAACTCAGGCGACTTGCCACCTGCTCGCTTAACCAGAGTATCGTAATCAAAAGCATGCAGTGGCTGCCCCAACAACAGCATCATGTAATTGGTGATATCAACAATATTATTGATTGGTCGCATGCCCGCGAGAGTCAGTCTGCGCTGCATCCAGTGAGGCGATGGCTGCACCTTCACCTGCTCGATGAGCATGGCTGTATAACGCCGGGACAGTGTTGAATCAGCAATCTCTATCGAAACTTTGTCAGCAATAGCAGGTCCCTGCTGAGATACGGCAAGTGATGGTGATTTGAGACGTTGCCCTGTGATGGCTGCTACCTCGCGGGCCAATCCCAGGATCGAGTTGCATCGTGCCATGTTGGGTAGAACATCTATCTCCAGAACGATGTCGCCTAGCAGATCAACCAGTGGCGCACCAACGGGTGTCTCTCCCGGCAGCAACAGAATGCCTTCATGATCGTCGGAGATACCCAGTTCACGAACTGAGCAGACCATCGAATCGCTGGGGAAACCCCGGATTGGTTTTGGCTTGAGTTCTTTCAGTTCCTTCTTATCAGAGTAGCCATCAAAAAGGATGGCACCCGCGTAGGCCAACACAACCACCTGGCCACTTTCACCAGGATTGATGTTCCCGGCACCGGTAATAACCGTTTTCGGCTCGCCACCTTTGCCCAGGTCAAGTTTGACGAACTTGAGTTTGTCGGTTTCAGGCACTTTGGAAATTTCGAGTATGCGGGCAGTGACAATCTTGTCCTTGGCCCAGACCGGCCCCGGGTCTTCAATCTTGCATTTCAATCCTTCCGGCACACTCACCCCAATCAGCCTGGCACTAATGACTTCCAGCCCGGCCAGAGTCAGTTTGTCAACCAACTCAGGGATAGAAACCGTGATATCAACGTATTCTTTAAGCCAGGAAACAGGCAACTTCATGAACAATATCCTGATGAATTAGATTGAGAGATTCCCTAAGTGTAAACGCATAGAAGTCATACGGAGTGGGTGCCACGGTTTGCGTGTACTCACGTTAACCGTGCCAATTCACTGCATAGTTATCAATGCGGGCTAACATCGATGGCAGCCCGAAGCGCCAGCGAGGGGATATCTGCAATAACTTACTGTCCTTGCACAATACCCTTTGCTCGCGCTGCGGGCTGTCATCTCATTTCCATGCTGTTTAGTATATGGCTTGTTGCAGTCTCACAAGGTAGATGCAATTTGCTTGCATTTGGTTCACACATCGAAGATGCTACAACTCTTGCCTTGGTAATTCCTGCCTGGATGTCGTTATGTGCCATGTTTGTGCTTTGCTTAGCCTTCTAATCCCAAGTCTGCTGCTGGCTGCTGACCCACCAGGACAGGTTTTCTCTCCCCCTCGATTGCCTGCAGATGGCAGACTGAAGCCCTATCACCTGGATCGCCCTTTCCAGTTCGCTGCTGACTACTCTTCTAAAGAAGCCTGGGAGAAGCGTGCCGCAACACTCAAGACACAACTGCTCGTTTCGCTTGGCCTGTACCCCATGCCAGAGAAGACACCTCTCAATGCTGTAGTTCATGGCAAGATTGACAAGGGCGATTACACCATCGAAAAAGTCTACTTTGCCAGCCTGCCGGGACATTATGTCTGTGGCAACCTGTATCGGCCCAAGAAGGTGTCAGGCAAACTGCCGGTGGTACTAAACCCGCATGGCCATTTTGCTGAAGGCCGGTTCACCCGCGAATCAGATGCCACGGTCAAACGCGATCTGGCTTCCAAGGGTGAAGAACGGGAAAGCGGCGCTCGTTATCCCCTGCAAGCCGCTGCGGTCGGCATCTGCAGGCTAGGTTGCATTGTCTTCCATTACGATATGGTAGGCTACGCCGATACGACACAACCCATTCCGCATCGTGTGGGTTTTAATGCATTGCAGGCTGAGTTGCGACTGCAAAGCTTTCTAGGACTGCAAACCTGGAACAGCATTCGCGCCCTCGATTTCGTCTGCGAATTGCCTGATGTAGACAACAGCAGGATCGGCGTCACCGGGGCCAGTGGCGGAGGCACGCAAACCTTCCTGCTCTGTGCACTTGATCCCAGGCCCACTGTCTCGTTCCCTGCAGTCATGGTCTCAGCCAACATGCAGGGCGGTTGCATCTGCGAAAATGCCTCGCTGCTTCGGGTAGGCACCAACAATGTTGAAATCGCTGCCCTCTTCGCACCCAAGCCACAAGCCATGACCGGCGCCGATGATTGGACCAAAGACATTGAAACCCGCGGTTTGCCTGAACTCAAAAAGATTTACGGCCTGTATGATGCTGCTGACAAGGTGAATGCAAAATACTATTCCTTCCCTCACAACTACAACCAGGTGAGCCGGGAAATAATCTATGCCTGGTTCAATGAACATCTGAAACTGGGCCACACGGGTTCGCTCAAGGAAAAACCTTTTGAGCCTGTGAATCCCAAAGAACTCAGCGTATTTGATACGGAACATCCGAGGCCGAAAGACTGGTTACCCGCAGATCGTTTGCAGGAAACGATGACCGCGGCCAGCGAAGCACAGTTAAAAGCAGTTAAAACAAGAGACGCGAAAGAATACCGTCAATTGCAATACACTGCCCTCTCTGCTATTTGCCAGACGAGTTACCCTGCACCCGGAACGACGATTGCCAAGCAACTCGGATTCGACCAGCGTGAAGGCTATTCCATCTGGAAAGGCACCCAGTCGCGAAAAGGCACCGAGGATGAAATCCCAATGGTAGCGATCGTTCCTGACAAGGCAAAACAATCAGGCGTCGCCGTGGTCTGGGCATCCGCTAACGGCAAAGCCTCTCTGTTCAAAGAGGATGGCACTCACACCGACAAAGTGCAGGCTCTGCTCGATAGCGGCGCTGCGGTAATCGGTGCCGATGTCTTCATGACGGGCGAATGGCACCTGCCCGGCAAGCCAACGCCGCTGCCCATGGTGCCTCAGAAATACCACAAGGATATTCCCTTCCTCGGTTACTGGCTCGGTTATAACCGCAGCATTCCTGCACAACGGGCCCATGATCTTCTCAGCGTCATCGCCCATCTGAAGCAACGCAAAGATGTCAAGGAAGTCTGGCTCATTGATGCAGGTGGCGCCAGCCCGTGGGCTAACATCGCTGCCATCCTTGCTGGTGACAAATTAAGTAAAGCCACCTTGCAGACTGATGAGATTGATTTCAGCAAAGTGAATTCGCCTGAACACCCCATGTTGCTGCCGGGTGGATTGAAGTATTTCCGCGATCAGGGGTTCTGGCAAAGTGGAAGTGCAAAACAGTGAAAACCGCATGTGGCCTATTGCTATTGGCAACAACGTGCCTGCTCGCTGTATCCACCCCAGGCAGCGGCGACGACATCCTCACCGGCGGCATCAAGCTCATTCCCATTCAGACTCCCACAGGCACCTTCAAAGTCTGGACCAAACGTGTAGGCAACAACCCGCGCATCAAAGTGTTGCTGCTGCATGGCGGGCCGGGTTGCACCCATGAATACTTCGAAGCCTGCGACAGTTACTTCCCCGGCGAGAACATCGAGTATTACTACTACGATCAACTGGGTTCCTATTACAGCGATCAGCCTGACAAACCTGAGTTGTGGGATACCGCACGCTTTGTGGAAGAAGTGGAACAGGTACGCCAGGCGTTGAAACTCGATAAGAGCAACTTCTATCTTCTCGGCCACTCCTGGGGCGGCATCCTGGCGATGGAATATGCACTGAAGTACCAACAGAATCTAAAAGGCCTGATCATCTCGAACATGATGGCCAGCATACCTGCCTACAACGACTATGCACAAAGAGTGTTGATGCCCAATATGGATCAGAAGGCCCTGGCTGAAATCAAACAACTGGAAGAAAAAGGAGATTTTGAGAAGCCTCGCTACATGGAACTGCTGATACAGCATCATTACGTTCATCATGTGTTGCGACTGCCCGCGGAACAATGGCCCGATCCGGTCAACCGCACCTTCAAACATCTGAACCAGAAGATTTATGTGCTGATGCAAGGCCCCAGTGAACTCGGCGCTAGTGGTAAACTCGTGAAGTGGGATCGCACCGCTGACCTTTCTAAAATTACTGTACCTACGCTTACGATCGGAGCACAACACGACACGATGGACCCGGAGCACATGAAGTGGATGTCCACCCAGGTAAAGAACGGCCGATATCTCCACTGTCCTAAAGGTAGCCACATGGCGATGTACGATGATCAGAAAACGTGGTTTGCAGGCGTGATTAAGTTCGTCAAGGATGTGGATACTAATGGCAAACCGTAGCTCAACTTGAAAATGCACCAGCTTGGGTTGGGTTTCTTGCTCGAACAAACGAAGATTTCTTGACACCGATTTGCGATGCCGCGAGCATGGACAGCAGACAAACATACTGTGGTTGCAATACTATGTCGACGTCAAAAGCATCTGACTTTCGGGGACATGCAATATTCCTGGTCATTGGTTCGGCGATTGTCTTGTTCTTCCTTTCGACCGCTTTTCAAGTAGCCGTTTGGGAACTTCGCCACGTATACCAATCCGGAAAATACGGGAGACTCTCAGGGCTATCGTCCATGTTCTTCGATATGTTCGGGCACCGCCCAGACTGCTATTTGATGATGGTCATTTTCTGGTTATGGTGGCCTATGGTTGGCGTACTCATATCTTGCCTCAGCCGCTCGGCCGACAATTTCGCACAGACATTTATCTATGGGTTTGCCTATTGTTGGCTGCTTGTCGCTATTGTCCTTACTTATATGGCGTTTCTTTGCGTGTTTCCGATGATGGTGATCCTATTGAGGGATATCGACGGAACTCCGCAATACATGTGGATCGTCTCGATGATATCTTGGATGATACCATTCTCAATCCTGATTTTTGCAGTTGTTAGCTCGCTTCGTTATCGAAGCAGAACTAGCTAAGAATCTTAACCACATGTGGGTATCACCGTTTCGGTAATCCGACCAGAACTCATACCACTTCTACTTGAATATTAGATGATCTGCACAACCAGCTTGTTCGAGAATAAACTCAGGTTCCCGGTCTACCGCAAGCCATGTTGCAACATCATTATTAATACGTTGGGGTGCCCACGCGACGATGAAATGTATTTGGCACAATTCACCCTGATTCAAGTTTGGAATGGGGACAGACAGTCCATCCGCGAGATATATCACCGTATCTAGTCCAAAGACAGTCTGTAGGTGTGCTGGCAGTCTTTCACCGCGCTTTGCACGCCCTGCTAGAGTTTCTCCATCCTGGGTACCGATTGTTACGCGAGTAGAAGATGTCTCCCATGTCTGCGCATCTAAACATTCACCAGATTCTGGGCCATTGGTGGCATCTACAGGCAACTGCGTCCATCTGCAAGCGATAGATAGATTGTCGATAGATTCTAAAGCTCGCACTCTTATGACAAATGCTTCGTACCCATCTACCACACCAAAGCGAGGCTCCGGCAAAGGCAACACTACCTGGAGAATTTCAACCTCAACATGTTTATTCTTAGACGAGTAGACAAAAGCACCGCTCGGTAGTACTCGAACAGCTACGCCTTTGTCATCGAGTACGTTGCCATTGGAAGTATGAACCGTCATACTTAAACTACCCAGGGGAGTGCGAATACAAGGTGTGCTGGCATTGATTTTAGCGTCAATACCGGCTGGAAATAGCAACACAATATTTACCCCCAATCAGCTTGCTCTTAACTTATAATCAGCAGTTATTCTCAAAAGGTCATATCAGCTAGTCAACCAAATTGCACTTACCTATGCTCCTCATACCGCTCCGGCACAAACAGTTTCGCCAATAAGCCCGAGGTCAAAGCCATATCGATTTCCTGCAGACTCTGCCTACAGCACATAACCACCATCTACCAGCAAATCCGTCCCCGTGATAAACGTCGATTCATCTGAGCAGAGGAACAGGATGGCTGCTACTACATCTGCCACCTCTGCAAACTTGCCGCCCATGTCTGCTGCTAATTTTGAATATGCTGCCTCTTCCGAGCCCATCTGCTGGACAATATCGTTGAAAAATGGCATCGATGTCCACATTGGTGTTTTGACTCCTGCGGGACAAACGGCGTTAACACGTATCGCCCAGCTTTGATCGCGACACTCCTTGGCTGCTACTCTGGTCAGCATGCACAAGGCAGCCTTGCTGGCAGAGTAGGCTGCTGCACCACCTGCAGCCTTAATCCCCGATGCGGAAGAGACATGAACAATGCTGCCACCCGACGCTTTCATCATCTGGATTGCCAGCTTGGTTCCCAGAAAGGCGCCATCGAGATTGATTGACATCACGCGCCGCCAATCTGCCAGTGACATTGCATCAATCGGTGCTCCTGCTGATACCCCTGCACTGTTCACCAGGATATCCAGCCTGCCAAAATCCCGCATGACATAATCTAAGAGGGCAGACCAACTCGTTTCATCTGTAACATCCAGGCGATGTGCAAAAGCCGAAGGTCCCGCAGCAACTGCCGTCGCCTGGGCATTCGCTTCATGAATGTCTGCACAGATAACCTTGGCACCTTCGAGTGCCAAATGTCTTGCAACACCTTGTCCAATACCCGAACCAGCACCTGTTATAATTGCCATGCGATCTGCGAAACGATTTCTGTTATTGGATGACATGAACAGTACTTCCTCCATGATTCCAAGTGATGCGTAACCACGATGTTGTAAGTATCATGTCAAGCCATATTCCACTAGTCAAATCACCCAGCCTCTTGATACCGCTCTGGCGCGAACCGCTTCGCCAACAATCCCGTGGCCAAGGCAATATCGATGTCCTCCACCAGAACACCCTCTTCGCCGTAAGGCAAATAAGCCTGACACTCGCCACTGGGTGCAATCAGGCTGGTGGCAGCTTCCTGGTATCGCAAGGAATAGTTCACGCTAGCAAAGTAAATAGTGTTCTCCCTGCTCCGCATCATCATGGCTTTTTCGTAATAGGGGTTATCGACCGCACCCCACTGGGTTAGCAATCTGCCCACTTGTTCGGTGCCAGTGTGCTGCGGATGAAAAACGATATGTGCCCCGCGGACTGCGGCCCAGCGTACCGTCTCTGGATATCGCCAGCCTTCATGGCAGATGGCGATGCCGAACTTTAGACCATTGATTTCAAACAGTCGCCTGGTGTTGCCGGGGATGTAGTTTTGATCTTCGCTGGGATCGAGCTGGTTCTTGGTCTGCCAGCCTAACAGTTTGCCTTGTTGATCATGCACATAAGCAGCAATCTGCGAACCTTGAGGCGTCGGTCGTTCCATGCAAACGATGCTGGCCAGATGAAATCGTCGGGATAAATCGGCGACATCGTTCAACGCTCTGTCATGATCCTGCTGGCTGAAGTCGGGAACATCGAAATCCAAACCACGCAGCCCAGGCAGGTAAGCTTCCGGAAAACAGATGATCTCCGCCTGCTGCTTTGCTGCCTGCTGCATCAGGCGGCTGATCTTCTCCAGCCCATCGCCTATAGATGTCGCAATGCGAGGGGAACCGAGGGCGATTTTCATGGAATTCACGACGTAACTGCCTGGAAATAGTCAGGATATTGCCCGGAGAGTCAATACTGCACAACTTCCGCAAAAAACCTAAGATGTTGACATATCTCTCTCAACAATGACTAATCAGCCAGCCCGATACTGGCGACCTGTTTCTGGAGCTATCCATGTCTTACACATCCATTACCCGTCTATTTGGCCTGGGGCTGACGCCGGGCAAACTTCGTGGCTTGCAACGCATCAGCCATCCGAATGGCACACTGACCATGGTGGCACTCGATCAGAATTCCTCCATGATCAACATGATGAAGGATGCCCTCAAGAAGAAGGGACAGGATCGCGAGCCTACTTTTGAAGAAGTGGTGGAAGCCAAGATTGATTTGTGCCGCAGCTTCGGCGCCCAGGGTTCAGCGGTTTTGATTGATGCCTACTATGGCGTAGCCAATTTCATCGCCACCGGTGCTATCGGTCGCAATTCCGGCTTGCTGGTGCGTGTGGAAAAATCGGGTGGCCCCAAGAACAGTGTCGATGCCCCCATCACCGAACTGGAACCGGGCCTTTCGGTTGCCAAGATTAAGCGATTGGGTGCTGATGCGGTCAAACTGCTCGCTCCGTTTGAACCGGATGAATTCGACAGTGCCGAAAAGCAGTTTGCCTTCGTTGAGAAGATTTACAACGAATGCAAAGCGAATGACATCCTGCTTCTGCTGGAACCAGTCAGCTTCCCGTTCAAGCAGAACGGACAAAAGGAAGACAAAAAGAGCAAGACTTATCTTGATCGCAAGGCACGAGCAGTCATCGAAGGTGCCCGCATCCTTAGTGGCATGTGCGATGTCTTCAAATCCGAGTTCCCAGGAACCCTGGGCCATGAGTCTGACAGCAAGCTGCAGGAAAACCTGCACGCTCTCAACGAAGCCAGCAAGACCCCTTGGGTTCTTCTCTCCGCTGGTGTAGATTTCCCAGATTACAAGAAGCAGGTAGAGATGGCTGTCAAAGCCGGTGCCAGCGGTGTGCTCGGCGGCCGCGCTTTCTGGAAGGAATTCTTCACCTTCCCGAACCGGGAAGAAAGCCTGAAGTTCGCCAGGAGCGAAGGCGCGAACCGTGTGAAACAGATTCAGGAAATTGTGATGGGCCAAGGCAAGCCTTGGTATAGCCGGTATGGCCTGACCGCTCAGTGCTTCGAGAACATCCGCGCTGGCGAAGGCTGGCACTTCCGCTATGGTGGACTGGAAGATGCTGTTGCCAAGTCAGCGGTGAAGGCCGGGGAAGTGTACTAAGCTCGATTTCAATTCCCTCGTCCGTTTTGGACGAGGGAAAATCCTGGCATAGTAAATCGTATTGGTTTGATTCGAGCAACTACATGTCAACCAATGAACCAGCAGTTAGCAAATCAACTGCTTGGGAAAGGATTCGGTTCCTTCAACGTTTGAGCATGTTCCTTTATTTTGGTGCTATCCCCGGAATACTTCTTCTCTCAATCGTGCTGGGATTCATCTCCAAGCAAGTGCTTGGATTAGATATAAGTATCTTTATAATCGGCATTCCTTGGGCTATCGCCATCATCAGCACAAACACCCTGTTGTATGTTTGTAAATGTCCTGATTGCTCAAAACCATTCTTCGTTAAGAATACTACTTTGTGGCATGGCTTTTTCTGGGGCCGACGTACTTGCATCCATTGCAGCGCTAGTAAACCGGCCTAATCCTGCACAAACCCAATCCGCCCTTTCTTGACCGGTTTGGGCGGTGGTTCCATGAGTTGCCGAGTGTTTTATCAATTCGACTACCCTCGCCCCTGGGCCAAGGGTAGTATGGTGTAGCGAGGAATAACATGAATACTTCTGCTACAGAACTCACGCGATTTCATGATTTTGTGTCCACCCTGCTGGCACAAGGCAGAGCAGGTTTGTTGCCTGAAGATGTATTGGATGCCTGGCGAGAGGAACATCCTCGTGATGATGAACACGAATTAAATGATGGGCTTGATGATGAGCAAGCAGTTCTGGAAGCGATAGCCGAGCGCGATGCTGGCCACCGAGGCACACCGGTCGATGAAGTGATGGAACGGATCAGTCGAGAATTTGGACTTCACAATCCAAGAAAACCATCATGAAGTTGCCCATTGCTATTCATCAGAAAGCACAGAGCGATATCGTTAAAATTCTAAAGTGGCTGAGAAAGCGATCCATTTCAGGCAGTCAACGCTGGTTTGTGGCATTGAATCTTGCAATTGAATGGGTTAGCGATAATCCACATTCTCCGCCATTTGCCAGTGAACCATTGTTGGCGCAACTTAAAGTACGAGAGAAACTGTTTAAGACTCGAATGGGGCGAACTTATGGCATGCTTTATACCATCGAGCATGAAGGAGTACTCATCCTTCGAATTCGCGGACCGCGACAACGACCTATCAATCGTCCAATACTCTAATCCTGCACAAACCCGATCCGCCCCTTCTTGACCGGTTGGGGCGGTGGTTCCATCAGTTGCCTGATGGCATCAAACACTACTTTGAATTTTGCATCGTATTTCTTTTCCATCTGTTCCAGCTTGCGGGCCAGGTCTTTGTTGGAGAGCAATAGTTCCCGCAACCTGACAAAGGCCCGCATGATCGCAATGTTGACCTCAATAGCACGCGGACTATTCAGCACACTCGACAGCATGGCTACGCCTTGTTCGGTGAAGGCGTAGGGCAAACTACGACGACCACCATGCCGCGAACTTGAGGTCACAAATTGTGACCTCAAGTTTTCATTTTCTTCAGCTGTTAACTGAAACATAAAGTCGTCTGGGAAACGCTCAATATTACGTTTAACTGACTGATTGAAAACTTTGGTCGGCACGCCAAATAGCAGCGCTAAATCCTCATCCAGCATCACTTTATGGCCACGAATCAGCAGGATGGAGTGCTCAATTGTTTCGGTTGGAATACTGACTAAGGAAGCCATTTTAACTCCACGATGATTTCTGTCACAGCATAGCTGATAAAACTTGAAGTCGCAATTTGCGACATCAAATCCGATCTATAAGGTCGCCTTTTGCGACCTTATAGTTTTCGTATTTTCCTCAAACTAATTTCGCTACCCTCAGCTTGGCACTTCTTGAGCGGGGGTTAGCTGCCTCTTCTTCCGCGCTTGCCTCGACAGGCTTCTTTGTCAAAATCTCCCAAGTTGTAGATTCGCGAAAAGCCCATTTCACGATACGGTCTTCCAGCGAATGAAAGCTGATGATCGCTGCTTTGCCGCCGTGTCTCAAACATCCAGGGAGCGCTGCCAGTAGCCGTTTCAATGCACCCAGTTCGTCGTTCACGCCAATTCGCAATGCCTGGAACACGCGGGTGGCTGGATCAATTCCACCCTTGAAACGAGGCACACAGGAACGCACCAGATCAGCCAACTGCGTTGTCGTAGTAATCGGTGTCTCGTCGCGAACCGCCACAATCTTCCTCGCTACTCGTCGGCTATGGCGTTCTTCGCCGAGATGATAGAACAGGTCTGCCAGATCACGTTCCGTCCAACTGGCGATGATGTCCGCAGCAGTCTGATCTTCCGAGGAATCGAGCCGCATGTCGAGTGGCCCTACACGCTGAAAGCTCAATCCACGTTCCGCACTGTCCATCTGGTCAGAGGAAAAACCCAGGTCAGCGAGCACTGCATCCACTCGATCAATCTGCAGTTCATCCAACGTCTGCCTTAATCGATCAAAGTTGGCATGCACCAGATCGAGCCTCGGCTTGTTTGCGATCAGTTCCAACTTTTTCAAGGCCCGAGGAATGGCACTGGCATCACGATCCAGGCCAATGAGTCGTCCAGTTGAACCAATTTTCTCAGCAAGCAGACAGGCATGCCCGGCCCCGCCGAGTGTAGCATCCACCACAATCTGGCCAGGCTGTGGGTCCAGCAACTCCAGTACCTGCCGGGATAACACAGGTATGTGAACAGTTTCTTCCATCGTCCTGTCAATCTACGGGGTGAAGTGGTTGGCTAGCGATGACTTTTCAAATTTTCCCATCGTCACATGGTTGTCTTCGCTTATAATCATGTTCTTCTGAATGGAGAGGAGTGTTTCTACCCACGATGGAAAGTGCGATACGCAAAGCGAGTGTTCTGATTGAAGCGATGAACTACATCCGCAGTTTTCGTGACAAAATCACGGTGATCAAGCTGGGTGGTTCCGCTATGGAAGACCCCGAAGCAGTTACTGCCACGCTTCAAGATGTCGTGTTCATGGAAACGGTGGGCATGCGACCCGTACTGGTGCATGGCGGTGGGAAGGCCATTGACCGTGCGATGAAGAACGCCGGCCTGGTACCCACCAAAGTTGCAGGTCGACGTTATACCGATGATGCCACACTGAAAATTGTTGTTGATACTCTGCTGAATGAAATCAATGCCGGCCTGGTGAACCAGATTCGCGAACTGGGCGGTCATGCCGTTTCACTACATACCGGTGGCTTACAGGTTCTTAATGGCCGCAAACTCGCCATGGCAGATGAATCCGGCGCCCCTATTGACCTGGGACGAGTCGGCACTGTCACCGGAGTCAACTGTGATCTCATCACCAATATCTGTAAAGCAGATCGTGTGCCGGTCATCCCATCACTGGCATATGATGAGGCAGGCCAGTGGCTGAACATCAATGCTGACACTGCAGCGTCGGCGGTAGCGTTGCATCTGCAAGCAGAAAAATTTGTGCTTATGACTGATACCCCAGGCATCCTGCGTAATCGCCATGATGCTGAAACACTTATCACGCATCTTGATCGAGCGGGTATTGAGGAACTGGTAAATACTAAAATCATAGACGCAGGCATGCTGCCCAAGGTGGAAGCATGCCTTGATGCATTGCGTGCCGGCGTCAAGAAAACCCACATTATCGATGGAAGGCTCAGGCATTCGCTGCTGCTGGAAATCTATACCGATGTGGGCGTCGGAACTGAAATTGTTCTCTAGTCGCAGATTGCTGCAAGCCGGGAGAAGAAAAGATGAAGAAACATCTCAGTACAGCTGAGACTATCGCCTTGTTTCAGAAGTATGTGGTAGCCAACTACAACCGCTATCCCGTTTCGCTGGTGCGTGGGGAAGGTTCGCTGATCTGGGATGCTGAAGGCAAGCGTTACATCGACTTTTTCCCAGGCTGGGGCTGCAACTTACTGGGGCATTCTCCGTCAAGGATCGTGAAGGCTGTTCAGGAACAGGTTGCAGAACTCATCCATGTTCCGAACACCTGGTACATGGAAGCTCAAGGACTGTTAGCCAAAGAATTATCCGAACGCAGTGGATTTGGCGGACAATGCTTCTTCTGCAATAGCGGTGCAGAAGCCAACGAAACCGCCATCAAACTGGCTCGCCTGCATGGCCAAGGTAAGCGATACAAAATCATCACCATGGAAGGCGGTTTTCACGGCAGAACCATGGGAGCCGTCTCGGCCACGGCACAGCCCAAGTATCATCAAAGCTTTCAACCCATGCTGCCTGGGTTCACTTTTGTGCCCTTCGGCAATCTCGATGCAGTGAAGAATGCCATTGATGCTGAAACCTCTGCTATCCTCGTTGAACCCATACAAGGCGAAGGTGGAATCCGAATTCCGCCTCAAGACTATTTGTCAGGTTTGCGTAAAGTGGCCGATCAGCACAACCTGCTGTTGATGTTTGATGAAGTACAGGCTGGCATGGGACGTACTGGACAATGGTTTGGCTATCAGAACTTTGGTGTCACACCTGATGTCATGACACTTGCCAAGAGCCTGGCTGGTGGCATGGCGATGGGTGCCGTGGTAGCACGTGCGGAAGTTGGGGCCACACTCAAGCCCGGTATGCATGCATGCACCTTTGGAGGCAACCCGGTAGCAGCCCGTGCGGCACTAGCCTACATCGAAACTATCGAGCAAGAGCAACTTCTTCAGCGAGCAATCACCATTGGCTCACACTTCAAGGAGCGATTCTCTCGCCTGCAGAAAAAGTGTTCTCTTATCCGCGATGTACGTATTCTGGGATGCATGATCGGCATTGAACTCGACCGTGAGGGAACAACGGTGGTGCAGCAATGCCTGGATCGCCACCTTCTGGTCAACTGCACCCAAGGCAACGTCATTCGGCTGCTGCCGGCACTCAACCTGCACGACAAGCAGTTGGAAGAAGGCTGCCAGATTCTGGAAGACGTTCTGCAATCACTCAGCAAGCAGGGTTAATCCGTCATGCGACATTTTCTCGATCTGCTGGACGTTTCAAAGGAAGAAGTAAAACGACTGCTGACCGCTACAGCAGCATTGAAATCCCAGACACGGGCAGAGTTTCTGCCATTGGCAGGCCATTGCCTGGGGCTGGTGTTTGAAAAACCATCGTTGCGAACGCGAGTCAGCTTCCAGGCTGCCATGGGACAACTCGGAGGCACCAGCATCTTTCTGAGTGGAGCTGATGCTGGACTGGGTACGAGGGAACCTCTTTCCGACTATGCCCGCGTGATGACTTCCTATGTGGATGCACTGGTGGTGCGAACTTTTCATCATGCCACGGTGGAGGGGTTTGCCCGTTACGCTGAGTGCCCCGTCATCAATGGACTGTCAGACTACTATCACCCATGCCAGGCCCTGGCTGATGTCTTTACCATTTCGGAACACTTCCGATCAATGGATCAGCGCACTGTCGTCTTCGTTGGTGATGGAAACAATGTCGCACGATCTCTCGCAGTGGCATGTGCTTATTTGAACTGGAAGTTCCGTCTGGTGTGTCCAGCAAGTTATGTTTTTGATGAACCGTTTGTCAAAACCTATCAGCAAAAGTTCCCGAAGTTACCATGTGAAATTCTTCACGATCCCATCCAGGCCATGCAGGGTGCAGATGTGGTCTATACCGATGTCTGGACCAGCATGGGGCAGGAGCAGGAAGCCCTGGAACGAAAACAGCAGTTCCAGGGATTTCAGGTAAATGCTGGCTTGCTCAAGAACGCCCCGAAGCATGCTGTGGTAATGCACTGCCTGCCTGCCCACCGAGGTGAAGAAATAGCAGCTGATGCTGTCGATTCTGATCAAAGTATTGTCTTCACCCAGGCTGCCAATCGTCTTCACCTGCAGAAAGCATTGTTGTTATGGCTGCTGATACCGGATCTATTGCCAGTCAAATAAAACTGCCCCAGAAAAAAACCTGGGGCATCGGTTCTTCAATTAATCTCAACTCAGCTTAGAGTGTCCAACCCTTGCGGTATTCAGGCTGAATGAACAGTTGAGCTTCCGAGCAATTGGTAACCCGCATGTTTGGGCCATCCCATTCGATTCGTTTGCCTACACGCATGGCAACATTGCCCAGCAGCATAGTTTCCGTGAACAGTGCAGCATAATCGAAATTGGAGAAGGGGCGGGCACCGCCTCGAATGCCTTCCACCCATTCCTTCTTCATACCGTAATCGCCTGAGCCATTGCGAGCCATGGTGATAGCTGGGCCTGATTTCCCGGATTGTAATTTCTCCTGCTCTTCGACAGGGAAATCCTTTTCCGGGTAGAGCCTATACTGGGCACCGTAATCATTGGGTGAAAAGAGTATTCCTTTTTCGCCGACGATAATGCTGCCACTGTCAGAGAGTTTTTCAATCATGCGAGTGTCTTTGTTGTACTTCAAACACTTGCTGAGCAAATCGGTAGGAGGCTGTACCAGAGATGCCTTGCGACCATCAGGCAACAGAACACGCCCTTCATACCAGTAGAGCTTGCATGGCTCCATATCGCCTCGAGCAGGGAACTCATACATGGCGGAAGCCCAAGCGGGATATGTTTCGGAATTCAAAGGCCCGCTGACTGCTGATACTGCTGTTGGATAGCCGAGTTTACATGCCATGAATGCCATGTTGGCCGTGTGACATGCCATATCGCCCAATGCACCAGTTCCAAAATCCCAAAACCCGCGCCAGGCAAAGGGATGCAGGCTGGAATGATAATCGCGGAACGGAGCCGGTCCGAGGAATTCATCCCAATGTACATGGGGTGGAACAGGCTTGGTCGCGGGACGCGAAACGATTTCGGGTGCCTGGGGCCAGACCGGGCGATTCGTCCAGACATGGATTTCCTTGATCTGTCCCAGCACGCCGCCCTGAATGAGTTCCACAGCACGTCGCAAACCGTTTTCCGCAGTGCCCTGGTTGCCCATCTGGGTAGTTACCTTCATTTCACTGGCCAGTTCACGCATTTTGCGGGCTTCGTGAACTGTGTGCGTCAGAGGCTTTTGACAATACACATGTTTACCCATTTTCATGGCCATCACTGCAGCGACGGAATGGGTATGATCCGGGGTGCTCACTACCACGGCATCAATGTTCTTGCCCTGCTCTTCGAGCATCTTGCGGAAGTCGAAGTACTTTTTGGGGTTGTGCTTATCACCCTTGTTCAAGTCCTGATAAGCCTTGTTGCAACGTTCATCATCGATATCGCAGATCGCTACCACATCACCAAACTGTCCAGCATGGAGTATGTCACTGTGACCTTTGCCACCGACACCAATACCTGCAAAACGCAGCTTCTCATTCGGTGAACGAGGATGAAGATTCGCTTGAGCTGTGCCTGCGACCCAGAATCCAGCACTTGCTGCTGCACTGGTAAATAGAAAATCGCGTCGGGTTGAAGAGGACATGCAGACAGTCTCCTGATGAATTACAGTTCACGGTCCTGTCTGCAGCCTGTTTCAGCAAATGCCGGCAAGACTAGATCAGGACATCCAAGGTGGGATTCGAACCACCTAACACTAAACAGTAACATGGCATTTTGCCAGAAGAAAATTCGAAGATTCAATTGTCTGACATCTACTATTCTCTCCTGCCATTTTTTCACGTTGATACAATAATTCCAAAACAACTTGTTTCAAGGAACCGCTGGTGAAGATCGTTCGTTTTCCGCATCCTGCTCTACGCTACCAGGCCAAACCCGTTACTACGATTGACGCAGAAGTCCGCAAGGTGATCGATGCCCTGCGTGATTTAACCTACCAGCACGAGGGTCTGGGGCTTGCTGCTCCACAAATCGCTGTACCACTGCAGATATTCTTCATGAACCCTTCGGGTGAGAAGGAGCAGAAAGAAGAAGAACGAGTGATCATCAACCCGGTAATTAGTATGCGGGAAGGCAGCGAAGAACGGGAAGAAGGCTGCCTCAGTTTTCCGGAACTGTACCAGAATGTCCGCAGGGCCAAGAAAATCCGTTTAGAAGCCTATGATCCCGAGGGGGGGAAAATCGACATGATTTTCGAAGACTTGCCAGCTCGCATTGTGCAACATGAAGCTGATCACCTGCATGGCAAATTGTTCATTGATTATTTCAATACGATCAGCAAGCTAGCTAGCCGGGGCATGATCTCTCAGTTTGAAAAGGATTTTCTGAAACAGCAGGAACGGGGCGAACTGCCTTCTAAAAAAGAAATGTTACGCCGACTCAGACAACTGGAGGAGCAGTTTGCAGAAGGAGCGAAACCAGCAAACTCTGAGCACAAACCTGTACTCTAATTATCCTTTTCCGGATCAACAGGTCTGCCTTCCAGTTGTCGTACTTTGATATTACGGAAGTGTATCTCGCCAGCTTCGGATTGCAGGGCAATTCTGCCTCTTGTGAATTCTGAATCTCGCCCAACCATGACCAGTTCATTATTCATTTTGACGGAAACAAATTTTCCATGGCAGGTGATGGTCGTCGTATTCCAATCGCCCATCGGCTGATCAACTCCGTCCATTCGACGAAGAAATACATCTTTCTGTTTATCATCTTTATAATCGGGATGAATGCTCAGCTTGAATCCATTCAGCAGTGCAACATCCCCTGCCCGTCCTTCGTTCAATCTCAGCTGAATCGATTTAGGCCAGATGGAATCTGCTTCGGTATTGATGTGCAGCAAGACTCCACTATGGTAGACCGGTTCCTTCTCGGATTTTGCCGGGGTCGTATTCCGGTCTACTGCCCATCTCCATTCCAGGCTGAGTTCATAACTGGAAAACATTTTTTCCGTCACCAGATAACCGGGTGAAGTACCTTTGATGATGAGATACTTTTCCACAGGATCCATAGTGAACAGATCATGAACATTAACCTGCTTGTCAGGCGAATATTTGTTCCACCCGAGGAAATTCTGGGTAGGCCATAATACGGTAGTTTTTGTGTCACGGTTTTCAGCCTGCCCCCAGAGGGGAACACACCACACCAGGGTCAGTAAACCAACGATGATCTGTCTAACTGGGCGAAGAGAATACATGTCTTCTCCTTGAATCTGCTGATTGCAGCCTACCCTGTAGAATGCTATTCTGCAACCATGGATTACTTCTTCCTGGTGAATAGAGTTGGCTTCATGTATTCCTTCATACTGTTCCTGGTTATTTTCTGCTCTGTTCTTTCGATAACTGAGGTGCCAGTTCATGGCATGTGGGATGAGTCTTCAGAATATGTTCAGGCATTGTGGAAAAACACTGTTCGTAAACAAACTGGCAAGTTGTCGACCCATGAAACGGAGCACGTTTTTACCGCAGGCACAGCGGAGCCAAAACTACTGGAAACCATCGGCAAAGCTGCCGAGCGTGCCGTAGTCTATGCTCAAAAATCGGTGGGGTACGATAAGAAGCCAGTAGAGCGTGACAATCAACCCATGTCTGATCGGCCCGTGCAATGGGAAGGCAAACTGATGGTGCTTGCCTGCCGGGAACGTCAGGAATTCAACGAACTGTTTTCCAAATTAAAGCAAAGCAGGCCGCAGCAGGATGAAAAAGGAGTAGCCATCCATGAAAAAGGAAAAACGTTGATTCTCCTTGATGCATCCACTACCCAGACTCAGCAGCGAGCTACCATACGGGCGGTTGAACTCGCAGGCGCCGCCACCATGACCAGGCGCCATGAAACCATCCCCAACTGGTTTGCTACCGCATTCGGTCGCACGCTGGCGTACCGGTTCGATGCTAAAGCATTTGCAACAGAACGTGGCAAAGTGCCCTATTGGGCTGCCAAGGTGCATGTCCGCGACCTGCTGCAGGAAGATAACAGTGCGATACCTGCAGAAACTTTGCTGCCTATGCAGGCCAGTATGGTGGAATGTCTGGCCCAATCCCCCCAGTTTCAGGAAAAATGGTTCCTGCTACTCGATGAATTATCATTCCGCGGAGGCAATCTCTATTCAGCACTTGAAGAACAGGGTATCAAGCTGGAAGCCTTACAGATTAACTGGAAGAACAGCTTGTGGAAACAACCGGAACCCCGCTCCAAGTAGACCTTGCCCCCCGCGCACAGTTTCACATCACCAGCACTGGATTCTACTCTTTTTCTCATGGACAGCTTGAGTCGCCACAGCGCCAATTGCTAACGTAAGATCATCGCCGGGTAATTCCCGGCAGCCTTGTAGCACAACAATAATAAAGATTTGAGCAGCCCATGCAAATCGTGGCACGCGTCGATTGTCCACACGAGGACATTTCGTTTGATGATTTTTACCGCTTGTCGCCCTATACCACTGCCCAGCGTCACGGCATCTGGCGTGCGCTACAAACACGCCGCTGGCAGGCCCTGACCAATCTGCTGCAGGCTTTTCGGAAACGCGATCCCGAAACCTGGCGGCACTGCGAACGAGTTCAGCAATATGCGATTGATCTGGGAATCAAACTATGCTTGTCCATCCATGAACTGCAGATGCTTAAACTCTCTGCTCTGCTGCACGATGTAGGCAAGATGGCAATCAGCGAAGATATCCTGAATAAGGAAGTTCAACTCACCGAAGAAGAGTTCTGTATCGTTCGCATGCATTCTGAAGTGGGTGAACGGCTGGTTCACCCACTAATGCCGCATCCACAAGTGCTGGCGGGCATTCGTCATCATCATGAAAGAATGGATGGCACTGGCTATCCTGATCAATTACAAGGCAGACAGATACCACTGATCGCACGAATCATCAGTGTGGCTGATGTCTACGATGCATTGACTCACGTTCGGCCTTATCGCCGATTTTCACTCACGCCACTGGAAGCACTGGAAGTACTGGAAGTGCAGACAACAGGCCAGCTTGATCCTGACCTGGTGATACCATTCAGTAAATTCATCCGCTCGTCGCTGGAAACACTCCCAGAAACCAAGGCCCTCAAAGCATAACACCCCAAGATTTCTCCCGGGGTGCTGCAAAGGTTCCAGAAGATATTACTTCTTGTCAGCAGCCACTTTGTTCTGATGGAAGTAGCTGTCGATATCATTCATGATGTTGCTGCTGGCAGCAGGCTTGGTGACTGCCTTGTCGTTTGATTTGATATCTTCACGCAATTGGTGTTCAATCAGACTGGTTTCGATACGGTTTTCCAGGCTATCGACCAGTTCACGCAGTTGAGCGATTTCAGGTACCTGGAAATCTTCGCCTGCATGCTTGGCCTTGAGCTGAGCTACCTTGAGGTAATCGAGATCGGTCTTGAGCTTGCTGACGCGGGTAACCAGTTCTGAACGCTGCCCCTTGAGAGCTTCGCGCTGATCCTGCATCGACTTGATGCGGGCCTGCATCTGTTCCAGCATACCCTGCTTGTTCTTGAGTGCAGCTTCTGCAATCTTGAACTGCTTGAAATCCCGTTCCAGCTGTAAAGTTGCCATATCGCGGCTGGTGGTTGTTTTGCTGACCTGGATATTACGCACTTCTTCGGTGCGGGCCTGCAGTTCAGCTTTACGGGAATCGAGATTGGCGGTCATGGTTTCCACGTCGCGTTCGCAACTTCGAACGGCTGACATGTGGCTGGCGAGTGTGGTGATCAGACGATCATCCGTCTTATCCAGGTTCTGGAGCAGGTCTTCAGCCCGCTTGATCTCAAAATCGAGTGGAACCACTTTCTGAGTGGCCTGTCGGACTTCTTTCCAGCCCGTCTTCACATAGCTCATCAGTTCCCGGCCTGCGTTCGAACCGAACGCCCAGCCGACAACGACCAGCATCCCCGAAAGAATCAGCAATTTCTTGAACATCTGTGGCATCCTTCTGTCTAGAGGGGGGATCCCCACGTGTACGGTTGGAACGTTTCGACCTCTGAATGATTCGGTGATAACGTTCGGCTTGGTTAAAGAGTGATTCGATTGACTGAGAAGGGTATTTAGAAGATTTACAAGAAATATCAGAAATCTTGAGAATATCGAAAAGTATCGTTATTTCGCACCAATTGCAGTAAGAATAGTACTGAACACACTAGAACATGGGTCAAGATGCACCATTTCGCGAACCGCCTGCATGCCGGAATTCACCAGAAAAGGACGCCCTTGTGCGTCGGGCTCGATCCGCGTTGGGAGAGTCTGCCCCTCTCCATTACCAGTCTGCATCAGCGTGATATCGAAGGTCGTGCACAGGCTTATGAACAATTCTGTAGTCGTGTTCTTGAAATCGTGCAGCCCTACACAGCCATCGTAAAACCACAGTCTGCATTCTTCGAAATACTCGGCTCTGCCGGCCACCGGGCAATGGAACACATCATTTCCAAGGCACACCAACTAGGCCTCCTGGTCATTCTTGATGCCAAGCGTAATGACATTGCATCCACCGCAACCGCCTATGCCGAGGCTGCATTTGACCTGCTGAAAGCAGATGCACTGACGGTCAACCCGTATCTGGGCCGCGATGCAATGGAGCCTTTTATTACCGAAGCTAGAAAGCATCATGCCGGGTTGTATGTACTGGTGCGAACCAGCAATCCTGGCGCGGGACAGTTTCAGGATCTGATGACTGATCAAGGCAAGGTCCATGAAGTGGTAGCCCGTGCCGTTAATGACTGGAGCAATGAGCACCTTGGAACGAGTGGCTATGGTGATGTAGGGGCAGTGGTGGGAGCCACTTCGCCTGCAGAGCTGTCTCATCTTCGCACAATCATGCCACAGGCTCCTTTCCTGGTACCAGGTTATGGGGCACAAGGTGGATCAGCTGCTGATTGCCAGGGTGCATTTCAGACGAACGGCATGGGAGCAGTCATCAACAGTTCGCGCGGCATCATGTTCCCATTCAAACCCGACGACGCTCAATGGGAACAAAAAATTGAAACGGCTGCAAAGAAGAGTGCAGAAGAATTAGGAAAAGTAGCAGGACTACGGTGAGCTGCAAGATCATACAACAATCCTGTCACGAATCTTTGAAGGATTGAAATGCCTAAGTATCTCATCACCGGCGCCACCGGGTTTGTCGGCAGCCATCTGGCGGAAGCCTGTCAGCAGCGTGGCATTCCCACGGTGACCATCGCCCGTTCCACCAGTGATTTACGCTGGCCTCAGCAGTTTGGCTGTCAAGTTGTACAAGGCGATATCACCGATCCAGCAGCCATCCGCCAGGCGATGGAAGGCGTCAATGTCGTCATCCATTCCGCAGCGAAAGTAGGCGACTGGGGGCCTGTGGAAGATTTTCGCGAAGTGAATGTGCAGGCAACTGTGCTGCTACTGGAAGAAGCCAAGAAACGCAAAATCGACCGCTTCGTTCACATCAGTTCACTCGGCGTTTATGAAGCTCGCGATCATTTCGACACCGATGAAACCACTCCTCCGCCCGCCCGACATATCGATGGCTACACACAGACCAAAATGGAAGCGGAAGCTGTTGTCACTGGCTTCTATAAAGCGTCGCAAGTCCCAACCGTTATCCTTCGGCCAGGCTTTGTCTACGGCACTCGCGACCGCACTGTGCTTCCCAAACTGATCGATAACCTCAGGCAAGGCAAAGTGCGTTACCTCGGCTCCGGCCAACAGCAAATGAACACCATCCACGTGAAGAACATCATCCAGGCAGTCTTCCTCGCTATCGAAAAGCCTGAAGCTGTAGGCCAAATCTATAACCTCACCGATGATGAAGTCGTCACCAAAAAGATGTTCATGGAAACCGTGGCTGATACAGCGGGTTTACCCAGACCCACGAAACATGTTCCATTGGCTGTTACTAAAACTCTTGCCAAGGTAATTGAAAGCATCGCCCGGATGCGGAAAGCCAAGCAGGCGCCATTGCTTACCCAGGGACGCATCAAATTCCTCGGCCTGAACCTTGGCTACAGTTGCAACAAAATCAAAAAAGAACTCGGATATAAACCCGAAGTAAAGTTTGCCCAGGGAATGCCCGAAGCAGTTCGCTGGATTCTTGAGGATCAGAAGCGATGAGCCAGGGCTCCACGTCGCCATCCCTCAGTGTGGAATTCTTCAACCAGGTCTATCAAGGCAAGCCGGCTTGGGAGATCGATACTCCGCAGCCTGAAATCATCAAGCTGGCTGAAGCAGGAAAACTCACCGGACATGTGCTGGATATTGGTTGTGGCACAGGCTGCAATGCCATCTACCTGGCAGAGCGAGGTTGCAACGTGACCGCTTTTGACCTGGTTTCTGCAGCCATCGAACAGGCCAAAGCCAGGCTGGGAAATCGACCATTGCCTGTTAATTTCCTGGTTGCGAGTGCCTTGCAGTTACCGGAATGGTCTGAACCGTTCGATGTCGCCATTGATGCCGGGGTGTTCCATGTGTTCAATGATAAGGATCGACTGCGGTACAGCGAGAATATCCATCGTTCACTGAAGCCTGGTGCGAAGCTGTATGTGATCTGTTTCAGCGAACATCAACCAGGCACTGACGGCCCCCGACGGATGACACAGCAAGAAATTCGTGACTCATTCCAGCGAGGATGGCAGGTTGAATCAATTGAACCAGCCATCTACCAGACACAGGCACAGTTTCACGGATCAGCGAAAGCCTGGCTGGCTACGATCAAACGAGTCTGAAAACTATTTATCCGGATATGCTTTGAGCGCTGCAGCCAGGATTTTCACCGAAGCACGTAGATCTTCTTCCTTCAATACATAAGCAATACGCACCTCGTTGTTGCCCAGGCCAGGAGTGGCATAGAAGCCATTGGCAGGGGCAACCATCACGGTGGCACCATCTAACTGAAAATCAGACAATAGCCAAGTGGCAAAGGCGTCGCTGTCTTTCACTGGCAGCCTGGCAACGAAGTAGAACGCGCCTTCGGGCTTACGCAGAAACACACCGGGAATCTCTGAAAGACCCCGGAACAGAATGTCACGCCGTTTCTGATATTCCTGAGCAATGCCCTGGAAGTATTCAGGCCCCAGCTCTACTGCACCGCGAGCTATGAACTGAGCCAGCCCAGGCGGCGATAAACGCCCTTGTGCCATCCGCATGCAGGCATCATAAATCGGCTTGTTCCGTGTCACCAGGCAACCCAGGCGGATACCACAGGCGCTGTACCGTTTGGAAAGACTATCCACCACGATGACATGTTCTTCGAAACCAGGCAGCGTCAGCGTACTGATCGCCTGGTTACCGTCGTATACAAACTCACGATATACTTCATCTGCCAGCAGAAACAGGTTATGGTCCTTACAGAACTGGGCGACCATCTGCAATTCATCCATCCGATAAACCGTACCGGTTGGATTGCTGGGATTACACAGAATGACCATTCGGGTTTTGGGTGTAACTACCTTTTCCCATTCGCTGCGAGGCGGAAGATGGAAACCATCTTCACCTTTGCTCAACAAAGGCTTCAGGGTGACACCCGCCATCATGGCGAAGGATCGATAGTTGGTGTAGAAAGGCTCAACCACCATGATTTCATCGCCGACATTGCAGCATGCATACATGGCAAAGAGAATGGCTTCGCTGCCACCAGTCGTAGCGAGTATTTCCGAAGTCTTCAATTCGATGCCGAGCTTGCGATAATACTGCTGAATGGTTGCAACATACTCCGGCGTACCTGCTGAAGGTGAATAAGCATAAACCTTGTCTTTGAGTTGCAACAGTTTATCCCGCAGCGCAGGTGGTGTTTCCAGATCAGGCTGACCGATGTTCAGATGATAAACATGCACGCCCATCTTCTTGGCAGCATCAGCATAGGGCGCCAACTTACGAATAGGCGAAGCAGGCATCTGCATGCCACGTTCTGAAACAGCTAAGGGCATTCAATCAACTCCAACAGGAAGAGTTATTGTAGAAGCCAGAAGTCAGGAGACAGTAGTCAGGAGAATGGAAGCAATAGTCGAACGTTACTTGCCTGTTTCAGTCTTCTTCTGAGGCAAATAGGCATGCCAGACCGAAAGGCCGGCGTCCCAACTGTTGATCGCCAGCCGCGTGCCTGATTTGTTAAAAACAATGCGGGGGTTGATGGCGTAGTCGTTCTGCCTTGGACTCCCGTGATGCTTGAGCGTAAAAATCTCGTGCCCCAAAATGGTGTCGAAAAAGACAATGTTGCTATCGTACCCAGCCACCAGCACGCGCTGGGAATCAGGTGTGAAGGCTAGTTCCGTTGATTCGTAACCGGCAAATACCCTGTGCTTCTCTTCCCCGGTCTTGGCATCGCGGATGGTCAGCACATTCTTATCAGGCACAAAATTGCAACCAGCCATCCATTTGCCATCCGGGCTGAATACCAGGCAGACACAGCGTTCCAGATCGAAGACTTTCGTGTAACGATAGGCACCACGATCTGCGAGATCAATCAATCTCAACCACTGTTTACGGTCTGCACTGCGCAGGATAGCTGCAATCTGGGTGCCATCCTGGTTCATGCAGAAAGCAGTAGAAAAGAAGGGCATCTCTTCCCGATGCACCAGTTCAAAACTATCCATGCTCCAGACCTGGTATTCGCACTTAAATGGAACAGGCTTGGGCGGATTGCTGGCAGGCTGCATGAAATGCCCTGCCATCAGCAATCTCTTGTCATCACCACTGAAGCTTAATCGGAACGCATAGTAAGGCAGCGTCGGAGATTTCCAGATCTGTTGTCCTGACAATGAATCAAACAGCAACACATGATGCCCGGTGGCATCAACACAAGCCAACCTTCGTCCATCCGATGTAAAGCGAACATCCTGACGAGGAGCCCGGAATTCCCCCATCACACCTGGCAGGTGCATTCTCTTCACTACTTTCCTGGTCTGCAGATCAAGGTGCAGCAACTGTTGTGAACGATGCTCAAAAACCGCCATGAATGGAGTGTTCTCGATAAAACGGCAATCCGAAATCCATTCGCCTCCACAACCTGCATCGATGTTGTATTTGTCCTGAAACAGATTCCGGTCTACATCCCAGAGAATCACATTGGCATCAATGCCTCCGCTGGCCAGCAGTGAACTGTCAGGATCAAACGATGAAGTCCGTACCGATCCCTTGTGTCCACGGTATTCCCGAATGCAATCACCAGCCCGTGGTGAATCCTGCTGGATGTTCCAGACTCTGACCGAGCCATCCATACCGGTTGACGCCAGAGTGGTACAGGAAGCGTTAAACACGATCGAAGTGATGAAACCCTGGTGCCCCCGCAACACCAGCGGTGCTGCATCTTTCTCCACGGCAGACCACATCAGAATATCCTGTCCAGCCTGATGATCGGAGGATACGCACAACTGCTTTACATCGGGAGTAAACATCAGATGCGTGGGACGATGAATGCGTGTATGTTTCAGCAAGCTGCCATCTTGTGAGTTCAACCAGAACAATTCTCCACTTTGATAACAACACACCGCAAGCTGGTTGCCATCGGCAGATATGGCTAATCGCCAGTCACGAAATGAAAAAGATTTGATCCAAAGACTTTTGTTCTGTTCGATATCCCAGATACCTGCCTTATTATCCTGGGTTACAAACAAAATGCGCCTACCATCCGCACTGAACTCCAGATGCTTACACGGTTCAGGAAATTCAATGGATCGAACTGTCTGTTTATTAGCCACATTAAACAACTGAACCGTTTTGGGAATCACATCATGCTGCCAGTAAATGGCCAACCCGGCTGGCAATGCCAGTTTGTAGAATTTGCCCGCAGGCATGGCAAAACCTTTCAGCTTTGCATCACCTTTCAGTTCAGCCAGATCGAGCACGGTAAAATTGTTTTCCTGATCCATGACCAGGGCATATCGCCCCTGGCATGCCAGATGCACGTCTCGCAATGGCAATCGACTGCTATACACCAGCCGATGTTTCCAGAGTTTTTCACCCTTCTGCGGAAAATACAGGTATAGCCTGCCGGGAAACTGCTTTGGCCCGTAATCACCATAAAATTCAGCGCCTTCACACACCAGCATACCCTGCTGATCAGGCAGAAAATGGATGCGCTGTACATAATCCTGTGCATGCCGGATTACCTGCTCCATCGGCCTGCACAAACGCTTGAGATAATAGAATTCCCAACTGCGTGGATCACGCTCACCCTCCGCAGGCCAGCTCTGATCAAGCAGATGTTCTGCACGCTGCAACTGCCCCTGGCGAAGCAGCAGATCAGCCTGAGCTACTTTGCTGTAATAAAGGGAAAGTCTGGCACGCTGTTCCGATTCACGGGCAATATGCTCTGCTGACAGCGCCTTCCCAGCTTCATCCCGTGCGACCTTCTCAGCAATTCGGGCCTGGTCGCGCGCCAATCCAGCTTGTAACGAATGGGCTTCCGCGAGATAGCGATCCTGCTCCGCCTGGTACCAGAAAAAACCAATCACTATCAAGGCAACAGTGATGACTGTCAAAAGTAACCCGGCCAATGCTGCAATAGCCGGGTGCCGTTTCATCCATTTCCGGAACCGCTGCCACTCAGTAAGGGGTCTGGCCTGGATTGGCTCATGATTGAGAAATCGCGTAAGATCATCCGCCAGTGCTGCCGCTGAGTGATAACGCCGCTGCGGATCCTTCTCCAGACATTTCAGGCAAATAGTCTCGAGGTCTTTGTTGAGTTGTGGCTTGTACTTTCGAGGTGAAGGCGGCTCCAGGGTCTGTGCTTCCACCAGCATCTTCAACACATCGGCCGCTTCGAAAGGCAGGTGCTCAGTCAACAACTCATAAAAGATGACGCCGAGTGAATAAACATCGATGGAACAATGCGGGGCACGGTAAGTGGGATCAGCCAGTTCCGGTGCCATGTATTGTGGCGTGCCCACCAGAAACTCAGGTGCAGTGAGATCCCGGCTAGCCTCCCCATCAAACGAAATCGCCTTCACCAGACCAAAATCGGTAATCTTGGGATTGAAAGCTGTCGATGCCACCAAGCGGCTTGCAACATGCGAATCCGATGAGGGTGCAGGTGCTTCATGACTCAGCAAAATGTTCGAAGGCTTCAGATCTCGATGGATCAACCCATGGTCATGGGCATGCTGAATCGCCCGGGCCAGGGTGATCATCAGTTGAGCAGCTTCATTTTCTGTGAACTTATGTTCGCGTATGTAGCGAAAGAGTGTCGGCCCTTCGACATACTCCAGCACCATATAGGGATGAGGAATTCCGCCCCGGATGCCGGGCATTTCTCCCAGTTCATACACCTGCACAATATGGGGATGACGCAACTGGGCGACTGCTTCCGCTTCAATGCGGAACCGCATCCGCTGTTCCGGGCTGGCAAACTCCGGATCAAGAAGCATCTTGATGGCTACCAGCCGCTTCAGCCGAACATCACGGGCCTTGAAGACAATACCCATGCCGCCGCGACCCAGTTCCTGGAGCACTTCATAGCCCAGAATATCAGGCAACTGTGGCGTCAATGCGACAATGGAATCATTGCGCAACGTATCGGGCCCATGATCTTGACTGGGAGTGCGCTCAGGCTCAACCGGATTCAGTACCGAGGTGGGCATGCATAAAGATAGGTTATTCTTGTGGCGAACTCAAATGGGAGTGAACAATTACTCCCATCGTTTTAATTTCTTCTGCATACCCATAATCTGCAGCAAATTTTCTTCGCCATACTCCAGTTCAACCCAACCTGTTTGGATCAACAGAATACCCAGAAGAATACCAGCCAGGCATCCTGAAAGGTGTGCCATGTAGCCTATCCCGTCATGCAGATAGAAAATGTTGCCAAGCAGGTCGCAGACCAGATAAAAGAGCACCAGCCAGCCTGAAGAGATGGTTAGCACACCGATACCGAAAGGGATTTGAACGTAAAAAATGCGAGCATCATTACGAGGGTAAAACACCAGACACAAACCGGCAATGCCCATGATGGCACCCGATGCACCGAGTGATGGAGTGAGATCACCTGCCGCATATTGCAATCCAACTCGCACAAAATCACTCACTATTCCAAGCGCGAGATAACACATCAGAAAGAGGAAGTGATTCAGCTTGGCATTGATGGCATTGCCGAAGAGAAACAGAAAGAACATGTTGCCAAGCAAATGTCCCAAGTCGCCATGAACAAACATGGAGGTCACAGGCTGCCAGGGCCGCCAGGCTTCCGGATGCGTTGCCAGCGGCGTAACTTCTTTAGACCGCTCGAACTTCAACTCATTGATCAGCTTAGATAAACGCTCAACATCCTGCGGCGTTTTGCTCGCCTTAGTGCCAAGCTGATGTATCTCGATGATTCTCCTCGCATTATCCAGATCTGCCTTTTCAGGAAACCAGACCCAGTCTCCCAAAGTAATCAGGCAGGTAAACACGATCAGCAACCAGTTGGCGATGGGCAACTTCTGCATCGGCACGTCGAGATGGTATGGCAGAATCATGGAACTACCATAGATTGTTTATTTCTGCAGCTTATTCGCCTCGCTGGAGCATTGATTTGAAATAAACCTATCGCGTCTCCTCGGCCCGCTTGGCCATCGCATCCAGAATCTGTTGGCTAGTCCAGCCCACGGTGTGATTTCTTCTCGGTGCGATGATGATTTCGCCATTGAACTTAGGATTATCAAGATGATCCGCCGTTGATTTGAACCGATGCACTGCGTTGTTGAGGAAATAATCGTCTGCATCACCCACCCAGACATGTATCTTGCCGTTGAGCCGGGAGCCAATCGATTCCCACTTGCTTTCAAGATACAGTCGCAAATCGTGTTTCTTCCACGTTTCCACCACCGATTTGTCGATCTCACCAGTCCTGGCATTCCATAATGGCTTCGGCAATCCATCGGCACCACGTGGCCCATAAACTGCGTTCCACGAGCACCAGTCTTTTCCACCCGTGGCAAAGCTGCCACCACGGCCAATCACATTTTCCACCTGCGTTTCATGACGTACGGTCATCACCGTGTCGCCATTGACCGTTCGCTGGGAAGGCCGCTCGAACCCGAACTTGTTGACGTAGGCGTTGGTGTCCTCATAGATGTTGATCAATTCATAATCCCGAAAATCCACCGAGTCAGGACAGCTTGACCAGCAGCCATTAAAGTAATCGGGGTAGTAAAGCTGCAATGCCAGCGAAACCCAGCCACCCGTTGACGCTCCGGTAGTAAACCGTTTACCCGTGCCTCCGCATCGGAATGTCTTTTCGATATGTGGAATCACTTCCTGAGTCAGCGCATCGCCATAAGGCCCATTATTTTCCGAGTTCACCTGGTAAGGATCGCCAAACGGCCCTGCACCATCAAGCATGATCTGAACAAATCTAGGATCAGGACGAATACGGGAACCGCCCGTGTAGCGTGAGCCAAAACCACCAATGTGAACACAGAGCAGATACTGCTTTTCAGGTTCCTTATCGAAGTTTGCAGGCAAAATCACCGACAGACGATAGTACATGGGCCGCTTGTGAAAATCACTCAATAGCTTCGATGGAAACTTCAGGTATTTCACAGTTGCAGTATCACTGGGCATCCTCTCATCAGGCAAACGGTCACTCAGCATCAGTTGATGAGCCTGCTTAGCTTTCGGATTCCATTGAATGGTTGTCGGTTTGCTTATCAGGTTGCCAAAGGCTGTGGGCAAAGCAATATCCCGATTGGTGTGGAACACAGCCTGGGCGGAATAAGTACCTGCAGGAACTTCGCTGAGCTTGTTCACGGGGAATGCGGTGGAGGAATCATCGATCACTGCAATTTTATCTGCGATAAATTGATCCACATCCACGCCGAAGTAAGGTGAGCTGAATTTGCTGGTGGCGCCGATACCAAAGCGTGGTTCACCACCCCGCTGTCGTCCGCTCGGCGCTTGTCCCTCTTTCTGCAGGATGACCAACACTCTGCCTGATTCTGGAATTGCTTTCACCAGCGATGGATCAATCTTCACTTCAATGGTGGACTGGGCTTGAACCTGTGCAACTAAACCTGCCAACAACAGACAGATGAGCGATAAACGATTCATGGAGTTTTTCCCGTAAGACCGCTATCATGATACTGGCAAACCGAACGAATGCGAGTGAGTGAATAAACTGGTTTATGACACGTCTTCAATCAGCAATGGTCCAACTGAACCTGGCACGCCATTACACGCTGGGGCTGCTCAGTGACATTCCGGATGAGAAGTGGTTCTGGATGCCACAAGGTGGCGTTACCCATGTAGCCTGGCAGGTGGGACACATTGCCATGGCCGAATACAACCTGACTCTTGCGCGCATTCGAGGAATCTTGCCTCAAGATCGTGAATTATTTACCATTGATAACTTTGCAGAACTGTTCGGCAGAACTTCAATTCCACAAGCAGATGCAGCCAACTACCCTACCCCGTCAGCATTGCGAGAAACATTGACCAGGATACATGCACAATCGCAACAGGAGTTGCCTGCACTTGCAGATGAAAAACTGGATCAACCTTCTGCCCTGGCCAAACCACATCCAATCGTCACGACGAAACTGAGTTCACTTCTGTGGTGCGCTCAGCATGAAATGATTCATGCCGGCCAGATTGGTCTGCAGCGTCGCATGATGGGCACTGAACCGAAATGGTAGCCGGACTGTAACTTAGAGCGACTATCACAAAGAACCACCTCACCCCCAACCCCTCTCCCTCCAGGGGAGAGAGGAGAAAACTCTGTTTCACGCTGAATTTTTTGCGTTCCTGTCCATAGAGTATCTGCTCGTTCGTTAACATCCTGTCGCCCATCGTGGCTGACCTTCAGCAACTCGTTCTGATGCTTGCTGATGGTGTTCAACATCTCTGGAGTAGTACCATGAAGAAGATCGCACTCTGTCTGAGTCTGGCATTGCTGGCATGTACAGCGTGGGCAGACGACAAACCTGCTGGCAAACACTCAACCACCTCACCTGCTTTTGATGCTCTGAAAAAACTGGCAGGCACCTGGACTGCAGCAGGTCCTGACGGTAAGGAAATGCAAACCCAGTTCAAGCTGACAGCGGGCGGGTCGGTTCTGGTCGAAACACTTTTTCCCGGTACTCCACAGGAAATGGTCACTGTCTACCACATGGATGGTGGCGACCTGATCCTGACTCACTACTGCATGCTGGGAAACCAACCTCGACTGAAAGCTGCCTCCACCAAGGATACCAAAAAGCTGATGTTCAAATCGGTAGGCGGCACCAACATGAAGCCTGAAGATGCACACATGGGCCAGGCAATTCTAACCATCGTCGATGACAACCATTTCGAAGCTGACTGGTGTTCCTGCTCCAATGGCAAAGCGGATGAAAGTCATCACATTACGATGAAATTCACCAGGAAGAAGTAAACTATTTTGACTGAGCAGAGTCACTCGTTAATGGAGTGACTCTGACACCTTAATCGGCATCCTCACGATTTCAGCCACATCCCTGCAAAGTAACTGATGACGCTGACAATTGTTGAGAGCAAAGCACCCCAGATCAGGTCAATGATGGTAACCAGCATCGGCCAGTTCTTTACGGTTGCCTGATTAGTCAGATCATAGGTGGCATAGGTGACGAGTCCAAAGAGTGCAGCCTTCCAGATAACGGCAAACAACGATTTCTCTTCCAGTCCAGGCGATACCACAAACACCAGCAAGCCTACGATAAAGAGGCTGTAAAAGGCAAACGCTGCCCACCAGTTTATCTCAGGTGCCATCAGGTAGCCCAGGTGTTTCTGGTACATTCCCTTGGCTATCACCCCCAACCAGACCATATCAATAGCAAGAAATACCAGAAGTGTGACGGCATAGAGTTTCAGATAGTAAATCATTTTCATTCCCTGCTGGTTGCACTATCATTCGTCAGCATCCATGATAGCGGATTCGACAGTAATCGCTCACAGGCAAAGCGGTTTACCGCTCTGCCTGTGATTTATACTTTCGGAGATACCGCAGCAGGCTGATTATTGAGCATTAATTTCCTGCTTGATCTTCACTGAATCCAGAAACTTTTTAACCATCTTTGAACGGATTGTATTCTCATCCCTGGCACTCACCGTAACCATGTAGAGTTTGCCATTCTCAACTGTTATCCAGTGCAGTTGAAAGCCACCATCGTGCTGTACCAGGAACCAGTAACCAGCAGGTGATTGATCGTTCAGTTTGGTATCACCTTGTTTGATCACCTTCATGTTTTTCAGCTTTTCATCGACTCCTTCAAGATAAGGTATCACCATTTCCTTCAACTGTTCTGGCTGAGCCTTCTCAGCAGCGGCTGTCATACTGCCGGCGACAAATACCACGCCTTCGCTGGAACTGACATGCAGGGTCATCTGCACATGCGGTTGCTTGTCGCGAACCGTTTTGACGGTGCCGGGAAAGTTGGCAGAAAGATGGTTTTCTTTATCCTTGAATTCCCCAGCTACCATGAAACCGGAGAAAGTCAAAGCTGCAAGGCAGGTGAAAAGGATGCGACGAATCATGTGAAAGCTCCTGTTTACGGTTGTGTTTGCTGAACACCACCCTGTACAGACAGCTATCACCTTTGTGACAGAAATTAGCAGAAAATTTCAGTTCACCAGATCCAGATGAAGAATAGATGTCCATGGAAGAAACATCTGCAGCGACGACTGCCCTTTGAGCATTTCCAGAATCACTCCAGTTGCATCGGCATAAACCAGGGTGCCATCCATCGCCGAGGTTCCCTGTGTCCGCATCACGATATGCACACGCTTTTTGATCCAGTCAGCCAGGAGAGGAGTCATGGCAATGATCCTGTAGAAATGGTATGGGCTACCCCAGTATAGCGTATCGGTGTTGCCGATACATGTACGAAGTAGCCACTTTCACCGTACTATTTCGCCTGCGAATCGCGTTGCATAATGCCAAAGATATTGCCATCGGTGTCCTTCAGATAAGCCAGCCAACCGACCGTGGGTATAGGCATCTTGGGCAACGCAACTGTTCCACCTAACGATACACCCAGGCTGATCGTATCATCTACAGAATTTACTTCGATAGTGCAGACAAAACTGTTGATTGCCTGCCCTTCCACAGGAGATGGGCCTCGGCGAAGCACCAGACCGCCATTGATTCCAGGCTTGTCATCAGGTCCGGTGGTGATGAGCCAGTAATCCATCTGCCCCCATTGCTGAATATTCCACCCAAACAGCTTTCTGTAAAACTCGACTAGCCTCGCTGGATCCGCAGCATGAATTTCAAAATGCACCACTCGCGACATGACAGACTCCCATTCATTTTTTGCGAAGAATAGAAATCAATTCTATTCCATGCTGGCACATCCATTCCAACTTAAAATGTGCTGTGCTCTGCATTTCAGCCAGAAAGTTTTGCCAGGCTGGCTGATCCCAGACATGAAAGTGAATACTGTATTTCTTCTGCATCAGTCGCTGGGCGTGATCTTCTGCATCATCCGTGCGATGATCGACCAGTTGTGCCCATTCACGGTAATGGCCCAGCCTGGAATGATCCGTTCCCTGCGTATGATCCTCCCACAAATGATCCATTCCAGTTACTGGTCGCTCGCAATCAAACGTCTGCGATTTTTCAGGTATAGCCAGGTACAATATCCCGCCCGACTTCACGACGCGATAGAAATTCTTGAATGCACCGATCGGGTCTTCGCAGTGTTCAAGAAAATGATTCGCGATAATAAAGTCCTGCGAATGATCAGGAATCGTTTTCAGCGTTTCACCATCATCGATGATATCCAGAGGAATCAGAGGCAACGCGGCAAGTTCCGGATAGTGCTGCCTGAGTTCACTGACTGGCATGCGATCGATGTAGCGAACGAGAACCCCTGCAGGTACTGGCAACGGATTGTGCAGTGCACCAATTTCCAGACCGTTGCCACGAAGAAACCGATCTGCCAGAAAAGTGCGATCTTGTACGGGCCAAAGGTTCCGTGAAGGCCTCAGAAATCGTGTCATCCGTGACAATAGTTTCATGTGAACAGTCTCCGGTTGCTCACCAGATCATGATTGACGAATCAGATTTTCGCAAGACCGAGTTGAGTTGTACACATTAAACAACAGGATTATGCCAGCCACCAATTGCCTCGGCAAGCTGTTCCGTTTGTGGCGGGCCCCAGGTCCCGGGTTCATATATCGTGACTGGTTCATCCATGTGCAGAACCGGATCGACAATTTGCCAGGATTGTTCGATGGCATCCTGCCTGGCGAACAGCATTGAATCGCCTTGCATGGCATCTGTTAGAAGTCGTTCGTAATCCCCCATGCGATGGGCACTGTCACACTGAGTGGCAATCAGTTCTGTCGTAGTGCCAGCCATTTTTTCCGTATCACACAGCACCTGTGCAGACAGGGCAATGACTACATCAGGGCTGATGCGGAAACGGAAGATGTTCGTGGGTGGTTCCTGCTGACTGAACACTCTCGGCGGCTCACGAAAACGGACCAGCACTTCCGCACAAGTGACAGGCAGACACTTTCCAGCTCGCACCAGAAAAGGCACACCCTGCCATCGCCACGAATTGATCTCCAGCTTCATCGCAGCGAAGGTCTCCACCTTCGATTCAGGTGATACTCCTTTTTCCTGTCGATAGCCTCGATACTGTCCACGGATGACATCCGCAAGCGACAAAGGCTTAACCGCTTTGAGTGCCTTCATTTTCTCATCGCGAATCGATTCGCTGTCGTCACCTACAGGTGGCTCCATCGTCAGATGAGCAAGAATCTGCAAAAAGTGATTTTGAATGATATCGCGGATTGCACCGGTTTCTTCGTAGAAACCGCCTCGATCTTTGACGCCGAACGATTCAGCCATGGTGATTTGCACACATTCCACGTATCGCCGATTCCAGATGGGCTCAAGGAACGCGTTAGCAAAGCGGAAAAAGAGAAGATTTTGAACCGGACTTTTTCCCAGGTAATGATCAATGCGAAAGATAGCTGACTCATCAAAACTCTTCAGGAGAATCTGGTTCAGCTTGCGGGCAGACGCCAGGTCTCTGCCGAAAGGCTTCTCAAGAATCATTCGCGCCCCCGCCATGCAACCCGATTGGCTCAGTTGCTGAATAATCAGCTCAAAAGATGATGGAGGAATAGCCAGGTAGTATGCAGGCCTTTTGGCCTGGCCCAGTTCGTTGCGAATCTTGCGAAATGTTTCCAGGTCCTGATAATCGCCACCGGCATAGTGCAGTTGTTTAGCCAGAAGTGCGAAGGCTTCTTCGTTGAATGTACCTGACTTCTGAATACTCTCCCTAGCCCGCGTGACAAGTTCATCCTTGGTCATCAACCCCCTGCCGACCCCCACTACAGGCACATTAAGGTTGCCCCGTTTGGCCATGGCCTGCAGTGCCGGGAAGATTTTTTTGAATGCCAAATCGCCGGTGACACCAAAGAGCACCAAGGCATCCGAACGGGGTTGTTCCATGAGATAAATCCGTGATGAAAATCAACAAATTACGCCAGCCATGTCACACCGCAATGAGGTGATTGTATGGGGGATTGCACGGCTGAAACTACATTCCCGTGCTGCTTATTCCCCACAACTACAGGCATCATCATGCGCAACTATCTTCTTGCTTTGCTGTTACCGCTGACTTTGTGTCAATGCATCTATGCACAAGAGCAACTCTCTGCATCAAAACTTCGACAGAAACTCGAACAAGCCACTGTTTTGGTAAACACGAACCGCGGCCATGGCACTGGCTGGGTCATTGACCATCACGAAAAACTCATCGCCACCGCCAATCACGTGATTGCAGGCACTCACAGAGTAGCTGTACAATTCTCCTGCTTTTCGCAAGGCAAGTGCATTCAGGATCGGGATATTCTGAGTGAGAGATCACCATTGATCGAAGCCAAAGTTGTTGCATCACATCCTGATCTCGACTTTGCCATCCTGCGGGTATCTTCCATTCCCAGCGGTGTGAAAAGTCTTCCCCTGGCTAAAACTACTCCCGCGACCGGCAGCATGATTTACTCAGTCAGCCACGCCTCCAAGATGGGCACCCTCTATAACTTCGACAAAGCCAACATTGAGTTTACAGGCTTCGCCGCAGTCTCGGTGGCTGGTGTTCATCAACCAGACACCAGCATCCGCGCAGAGGTGATGGTTTTCCAATCCAATGCAGTCGATACCGGATCCAGTGGCTGTGCGTTCATCAACAACCAGGGCGAAGTCGTAGGTTACTGCGTGTGTGGCTCCGGGCTCATTGACCAAAGCAAGGTCAATCGTGTGGCTGTGTCCGTTCGTGAACTGCAGCGTCTGTTACATCCAGCACAAAAAAAGGCAGGCGAAGCAGGTTCAGTTATCGGCCGATGGGTCGGCAAAATGAAGACCGGCAATGGTGAAATAGGCATCGAACTCTGCGAGAATGGCAAAGGCGTCTTCATCGTACCTGGTGGCGGCAAGATCATGGGTTACTATCGTCTGGTCGATAACACCCTACGCTTCACCCGCAACGGCGAGACTGAAGTGATTCAATTCCATTGGCTCTCCGGCAACAGCTTCCGCCTCGCTGGCGAATGTCTCGAAGCTACTTGTCAACGCCACGATGGGGGTTGGTAGATCAATCTGAAAGTAACTGTTACTGAATAGCCAAGGAAGGCTGTTCACGCGGTGCCCAGGCTCGAACAAACTCATGCAATTCATTAGCCTGAAGTGTGTCATCCGGAATCCAGAGATCATCTTCATGCTCGGTAACAGGTGCACTGGTATCGTGCCACATCACCCAGCACCATTGGCCATGTCTTTCCAGGACATTACCCTGGCGTCGGCCATCGCGATCAGTGATGCAAATTCTCATAGGGTCATTTTCATGAAGCTGGCGCATCGACATGCTCAATCTCCTGCAAACTGCTTCTCAAAAAGTCCTGGGATAGAAACTCTGCCACCCTCCACACACACAGCAGTGCTGCAAGCAACAACAGGCCTAATATGGTGAAGGTGATCATGTGGTTGAATAATGCAACCACTGTGCCAAAGTGAGCTGAATCAGTTGGCACTAATTCTCTTGAGAAATCGTATGCTGCTGCAAAAACGTCTGCGCATCCTTACTGAGCACCGACCTCGGCATCACCAGTTCCTGCCGAGATTTGAGACTCAATACAATGGACTGCCCCACCTGAGCCGTGCCCATAATATCTGACCAGGGAATATTCCGCTGTATAGCAGCTGAATCTGTTTCCAGACGATCATCATAAAGTCGCCATTCGATCCTTCGATGCTCCTGGCTGCGCAGGTATCGATCTGATTGCCAACGCATCAACCATCGCCCCAGGAAAGGCATCGCATAAAAGGAGGCCTTGTAAAGCAGAACAACCAATGCAATACCACCCAATACCAGAAGTGTTGTCATGATGATGTCCTTTCCATCACTGATCCAGATTAACAGACCCATTGCAACCACAAGCTGTACCGCAGCCAACCCCAGAAGCAACAAAGGCTTGGCCGTCCCCCATTCGGGATACTTCTGCTTGAGTCGAGACAGGCGGAACTCCATCAAGTCCACTCCCTCCTGCCTGACGATCTCTTCGGTCAGTTCATACTGAATGGAAAAACGAGGCGTGGTATTTTGCATGACAAAAGCATACATCAGTTTGAATGATTTGGCTGGGGGAACTGAGGGTCGGCGTGATAATGTTAGTCGTTTGTCTTATCTGCTCTGGCAACCATCATCATCACCGTAAATCCTGTCCCCGCGATGCCGCCATAGGCACAAAGGCCCAGGATGGCGCCGGGTTGGATGACATCATGAGGCACGCCGTTGATGTATCGTGCTTGGTAAAGAAAAACAGCGAAGAGAAATCCGAAAAAAATCAGACCGATGCCGTGTGTCCACCAGAAAGGCATCCTGCGCTGCTCGGCACTCATCAAATAGCTGGGCAGCCAGATCGAGACGAGGAAGGCGCTGAAACCAATAGCCGAGAACGTCAGAGTGGATTCGGGGTGTTTGCGTTCGAGGAATGGAATGCGATTAGAACCACCGAAGAAGTTGAGCTTCCGGCCTGGTATCCGTGCAGACCCGGAGCCTCTCAACGGACCCGATGGTGGTACTGCCGCTGGTGGCGTGACCAATCTCTTTCCACATCGAGATTTGTCGGGGATCATTCACTCGAACCGTACGATGTTTCTGGTCGGAGTATTCCGCGACAGTGCAGGAGGGAATCCTGCAGGCACGCCGCCTGCCAGCTTGGGCTTTAGCGACCCGGAGAATTTCGGTGTGCTTGCTCCACAACTCAATCAGCTCTTTTTCGTAGGCGATGGTCGTACAGATAATACCAATGATATTCAGAGTTTCCTGGTGCCAACCGGTGCAACGCGACTGTTCCTGGGTTTTGCTGACGGCAACAGTTTCATAGGTTTCCCGGGGCACTACAGCGATAACTCAGGACAATTAGTCGCTGATTTTGCTTTCACTGCCGTACCTGAGCCTTCCACCTATGCCCTGATTGGCATCGCCCTCGGCGGCACAGCGTCTTATTCTTGGCGTCGTCGCAGGCAGCAACTCGCACTACTGGCTCGTGAAAGTGAGTAGTTGACTGAATATCGTCGCATGGAACGTGAAATCGTTACAAGAACCTGCTTGGAGCAACATATCCACAACTATGGCTAGCGTTTGCAAATGGATGATCGGGACACTCGATAATTACATCTGAATACAATAGTAGCAGTAGTTGATAAATGGAGATCACTATGTTGCATATCGGTACCATTCTTCACCCAACCGATTTCTCGGAACACTCCAAAAATGCTCTCCACGTTGCCTGTGCACTGGCTCGAGACTACGGTGCCCGGCTGGTCGTACTGCATGTCGCCAATGTGCCTGTCATTGATGAATATCAGACAGTAGATCCAGCAATAATCCGGAAAGAGGCCGAAGATCAACTCCACCAGCTTGAAATCCCCATGGACAATGTGCGTGCGGAGCGGAAATGCATTCTGGGTGAGGATGTCTCAGAGATTCTTCGATTTGCAAAGGAAATCAAAGCCGACGTCATTGTCATGGGAACGCACGGCCGAACGGGATTGAAGCGTTTATTGATGGGAAGCGTTGCTGAGCAGGTGTTGCGACAGGCTCCATGTCTTGTATTGACAGCGAACAGCCATATAACTGTTGCCCCGGTCAGTCATAAGGGGTGATAACATCAGCCGCATAGAGTAGCGCAGCTCGAATATGTTCTGCTTTGAGTGAAGGATACTGCTTGATTAGTTCCACGGTCAATCAAGTCTCCTTGAAGACCGGCTTGCCAAGCATGAAATCCTTGCGTTCTTCGATGTAATCGTCCCAAAGAAATACAGGCATAGGGTTTTCCTTCGTCTGTTCCTGGTTGACGATGGGTGGGGAGGAGCCAATGGGGAAGTGGATTGGTAGTCAACCAAACGAATTTCGTGCCACAGGTTAGCGGTACACTGCTAACCTGTGGAGACTTGCGAGGTGCTCGAAAGTTGCACAGAAAATCGGAGTACCGGGTACCTGTGGCATGAAGACGTTTCCTCGGGCACCTGGCAGAATCAATACAAGACGCACCAGAGATCGCGCGACGTTGGTGCGTCTTGCTGGTAAGTTGCGAGAGCGCATATGCCATGAAACTCTACGCGGCGACGCACCCTACGAACTTATCGTTTTCATGCTTGTTTGAATTTACCTACTCCGCACGGTTGAATTGGCTACTCAAAAATGAAAGTAAAGGTGTCTTCTCCGAATTGGTTGGCAAACATGACTTCAGTGATTCGACCATGTCGACTACAACATTGCGAGACCATTCGGCAACTGCTCTTGTACTAATTTGCCCGAGCCAAGATGATGAAACACCATGCTCAGCATTTTCGCAAAGATTCATAGCCCTAAACCTTTGTAGTATCTTTTGGGGCTCATCTGTGATCTTTTCTGGTTTCAAGTGGACAATGGCATCCCGCAGAGTAAAGAGAGTATCAAAGTCTTGATATGGCTTTGAACCCTTGTCGAAGGTCTCACCACTAAGCACCACCTTTGCGAGTAGAAACTTAAGTCTGGTTGAACCCCGCGAATTCTCAGTCTCATTTAGAATAGATGCAACTGATTGAAGTGGTTGATATCCAAATGATTTGTAATCGGCTTCAGCCATGATAGCGAGTTCCATGATGAAAGCTTCGAGTGTGGCTGCGGCAAAGAGGACTGCAACCAATGCATCATTTTGTCCGCCAGTAGTTTTGTCCGACACAGAGCCCAATCGATCAGATGCCGAAACAGTTATGTTGAAGAGTATGCCAGAATTCATGAAGTAGCCGTTCTTCATTGAGCCCCCATAGTTGGAACGTAACACAGCATAACAATTTCTGAATGTCTTGATTTGCCGGTAAGATCCCTACTCCTCCTCCTCCCGCAGCTTGGCCAGCACACTGTAATCCTCCAGCGTGCTCGTATCCCCTGTGGATGTACGCCCTGCAGCAATATCCCGCAACAACCGGCGCATGATCTTCCCCGATCTGGTCTTCGGCAACGAATCGGTAAACCGAATCTCATCCGGCCTTGCTAGCGCCCCAATCTCCTTGGCCACGTGGGCCATCAGTGTCTTCTTTAACTCATCGTTTGGCTGGTGGGCGCGATCCAGGGTGACGAAGCAAACGATTCCTTCGCCTTTGATTTCATCGGGTTTGCCAACCACTGCTGCTTCGGCCACGAAGGGATGGCTCACCAGGGCGCTTTCTACTTCCATCGTGGATAAGCGGTGCCCGGCGACATTCAGTACATCATCCACTCTACCCATCACCCAGTAGTATCCATCTTCGTCTTGTCGGGCACCGTCGGCGGTGAAGTAGACGTGGGGGACTTGGCCCCAGTAGCCATCGCGGTAGCGGTCGGGGTTGCCGTAGATGGTGCGCATCATGGCGGGCCAGACTTGTTTCATAACGAGGAAGCCACCGGACCCTGGCGGGACGGACTTACCTTCCTTGTCAACGATGTCGGGCACGACGCCGGGTAGCGGCTTACAACACGAGCCGGGCTTAGTGGGCGTGGCACCGGGGAGGGGCGACATCAGGATCATGCCCGTTTCGGTTTGCCACCAGGTATCGACGATAGGCAGCTTGCCTTTGCCGATGACGTTGTGGTACCACATCCAGGCTTCGGGGTTGATCGGTTCGCCGACCGAGCCGAGCACGCGCAGGCTGCTGAGGTCGTGGCTGTTCGGATGATGATCGCCCCAGCGGATGAAGGTGCGGATCGCGGTCGGTGCGGTGTAGAGGATGCTGACCTGGTACTTCTCGATGATCTCCCAGAAGCGGTCTTCCTTCGGTGCGTTCGGGGCACCTTCGTACAGGACGATGGTGGCGCCGTTAGCGAGCGGACCATACACGACGTAGCTGTGGCCGGTGATCCAGCCGATGTCAGCGGTACACCAGAATGTGTCGTTCTCTTTGAGATCGAAGACCCAGCGGGTGGTGGCCATGGTGCCGAGGAGGTAGCCACCGGTGGAGTGCTGCACACCTTTGGGTCGGCCGGTGGAACCGGAGGTGTAGAGGATGAAGAGGGGATGCTCGGCATCGAGTTGTTCGGGTTCGCAGTGGGCCTCGGCTCCGTTCATCAGATCGTGCCACCAGATATCTCGGCCAGGGTGCATGTTGACACTGGAGTTAGCCCGATTGAAAACGATGCACTTTTGCACCGTGGGCGACTTGGTCAAGGCTTCGTCAGCGTTGGCTTTCAATGGGATGAGTTTGCCTCGGCGGTAGCCTGCGTCGGCGGTGATGAGGAGCTTGGCCTGGGCATCGTTATTGCGGTCGGCGAGGGCATCAGCGGAGAAGCCACCGAAGACAACGCTGTGCGTAGCACCGATGCGGGCACAGGCGAGCATGGCAATCACGGCTTCGGGCACCAGCGGCATATAGATAGTGACGCGGTCGCCCTTGGTGATGCCTTGCGACTTGAGGACGTTGGCGAATTTGTTCACTTCCCGGTAGAGGTCCTGGTAGCGGAGCACTCGGCTATCGCCCGGTTCGCCTTCCCAGATGATGGCGGCCTTGTTACGGCGATCGGTTTCCAGATGGCGATCGACACAGTTATAGCAGGCGTTGACGGTGGCCCCGACGAACCACTTGCAGAAGGGTTCCTTCCATTCGAGGACCTTGGTCCAGGGCTTGTACCAGTGCATGGCCTTGGCACACTCGGCCCAGAACTCTTCGGGCTTGTCTTTCGCCCAGTTCCAAAGTCGTTCGTACTCCGCCATGCTGGGGATGTGAGCCGCCTGGCTGAACTCCGCCGACGGTTGGAAGACCCGCGATTCTTTGAGGACGGAGGTGATGTTCTTGGTGGACATGGGGGAGAGGCCTTAAACAGTGTGCTTTACATGTTAGGATATAAGTGATGTGCTAATTCGTCGTCGCAAACGCCAGTGAAGAGCAGTGTGTCACCTGCGAATAGGTGTCGATATAATTTTGGATATTTTCTCAACACAACATGAAGATCGCAAAGTCAACCACCCATTGAAAAGAATGAAGTAGCAGTGAGAATTTACTTGCAAGCTGAATTCTTTTCATTATTATCCTGTCTGACATGAAGTCACCTTGAGTTACGACGGAACGATTTATCAACTTCGGTGCTTCATGTCTACGCTTCGGTTATTCGTCGGCCTGCTTGGTTTATTATTTCTCAATTCAACTCTCTGGTCGCAAGCTCATCCACTTGCCCCTGCCCTCAGCAGTCGGCCTGGGGCTGCCTATACCATGTATCTGAACTTCAGCGGATTCGATTACCCTGGTACCTGGGGTGGTCAGACCCCCGGCGTTACGCCTGCCTACAATGGCCAGACGGGTACTACTTTTACTACCACGGAACAGGCCAATATCAAGAATATCTGGTCCCGCGTTGCCCAGGCTTATGCCATCTTTGACATCAATGTGACAACGGTTGACCCTGCGGTAGCAGCAGGCCAGGCTGCCAACGATTTGGCAAGGTACAACTATTATCAGAATACACCCCGTCTGATGCACACTGTGATTGGCAATGGTGCATCTACCTTCTACGGCAGTGCCGGCGGCGTTTCATATGTGAATGTGATGCATGATGCTGCGACTTTTAGTGGTGCACATACCAATTGGGCATTTGTAAACCGTTTGGGCGGAGTGACCGCATTCCACAATATTTTCACAGCATCTGCTCATGAACTCGGCCATGCTGCCAGTCTTAGCCATCAGGGTGACTATATCGGAAGCTCGCGGGTAAATGAATATTCCACCAATAATGGATCATCCACCATTGCACCCACCATTGGTGTAGCCTACGGTGCTGCCCGCAGTGTCTGGCGAGTCGGCCGAGTCAATACCGATGTCAATTACGTCCAGAATGATGTTCTCAGTATTCTGGTTAACAACCCAGCTTTAAATGGCTACGTCAACGATGGCATCGGTAGAACACTGGCCACTGCCACTCCTTTACCGTTGATTGGTGGATCGATTGATTTCAGCTCCACCAATGGCATCATTGTTCCGCAAAGCACCAGCAACCCGAACCCCATTGGTGAAAGCAATTATACTTCTGGCTATTTTTCCTTTTACACCACCGGTGGTAACAGCATCATCAATCTGCGATCTGGTACACAGTACATTACTCCAGGTGTAAACGATCCTGATTCTTCTCTGGATGGTACGCTTCGCATACTTGATGCATTTGGAAATCCAATTGCAGTAGCTGCGACCTCCAGTCTGCATGAAACACTCAACGTCAATCTGGCTGCAGGCAACTACTACATCCAGGTATCAAGCGCCGGTGGGCAGCAAGCCAGTCTGGGACCCAACGGTAATTGGGCGCCTGCACAGTTTTTTGATCTGGGTTCTTATTTCCTAACAGGTTCCATTGCGGTACCTGAGCCTGCAATATTGGCGGCATTGGGAGCAACGAGCATGGGTGTGGGTTTCTGGTGGATGCGTCGACGGAAACGGCTGGCACTTGAGAGAATTCTTCGATAGCCCGTTCTGACTGATGCAATCAAAAAATCCCCTGCTTACTTGTTGAGTAAGCAGGGGATTCAAGTTGGTCAACAGTTCTTATCACCAGACTTATCGAACGATCTCTACCGGAGGAATTCTCCAGGAACCGTTAATAATGGATGGATCGCGTTCGCGGGGCCAGTAGAGGCGCATCATCAGAATGAACTTATCCTTGGGAGCTGGGAGCCAGTTGGCTTCCTTTTCCGGACCGGGGTTCTCATGCTGGATGTAAATATCCAGAGAACTATCGGAATTGTACTTCAGCTTGTTGCGAGCACTGACCGTGTACTTGTTCAGCGGATTATCCACAAAGAAATAATCGCCGTTATACATGGTGAGTGACCAGAAGCCTTCAGCTGGTGGCGCCATGCCTGGGTTAAAGTGCATGACATATTTATTGGCACCGCTGTAAGGACGGCCTTGAGCATCTGTTTCTGAAGTGGGATAAACAGCATCCTGAGGACGGTTCGCACCCAATCCTATGGCAGTAATTAACGCACGCTGGAGGTACTTCGTGCCATACAGACCTGTGTCTGTGGTAAAGGTCCATCCATTCTGTTCCACGCCGGCATTCTTGAAGTGGGCCATGATCTTTTCGACCCCCAGCTTGGGTACATCCTTCAACCCCTTGGCAATGTTCGGATCCACCTTGCTGATGTCGAAATCCTGACCACGATAGATGCCGAGCCGTTCCATCTTGGCAACCATCAAGCCATCATTCACGCTCGGTGGATTATCTTTCAGGAGCTTGGCCAGCAGTTTGAAGTATTCACCGGCATCCATACGGTTGACCTGTTCGCGCACCGCAGTCTTCATGTCGATGCTGGAATCGACTTTCCCTTCAGGCGGCGTGTAAGGCTTGCCATAAGCGCTGAGTGGAACCAGCGTGATATCCTTCTGCAGGGCGTGCACCGCAGCGTAATCTTCAGAAGTTCCGGTGCAATAAATCCGTCCGAGCAGCCAGACAAGTGCTGTAGGTGAACGGTATTCAATCACTCCCTCTGGAATTGTGCCTTTCCAGTAGGGGCCAACGATGGCATATTTCTGTTCTCCTGTGCCGGTCGTCCGTTTGCCGGGCACCTGGAACACATCGGTCCAGCCATCGAGCATCGGGAACAGGTAATACCGATCGTGTGCGTTCGGCAAGGTCAGAATGTAGGGTTCCTTGGCAACATCAACCCACGCTGTGGTATAGAGCGTATCGGCATTGGGTGCTGTCACATCCTTGAATGAGGCGTTAGGATATTCTTTCATGCGAACGAAATGGCCCATCGGGGCGCGAGTTCCCTCAGGCTTCTCCACATTGGTCATCACTCGGCGGGTCATTTCCATGGTGATGAGTGGGTAGCCATAGATGTAGGCTTCCATGCCAAGCTGCTGTGCTTCACCTTCGGAAACCGGACCGCTGTTGATGCGCTCCTGCTGAGGCACCACCTGATAACGATCACGCTGGAACAAAGGCGGCAAAATACGCCTTCTCGCTCTTTCCTGTGCACTAGACTCCGGCACCAGACTGGTGACCAGTCCCAACACCAGCAGACTCATCAGAAACAGACGATGTCTTACCATCATTCGACTCCTTGAACACAACGGATTTTTTGAAATGCATGGACGACCAGCAACAGACAGTGTTTTGGTAGTCAGAAAATATGTTCAAAGCCAGAGAAAAATCAAAATTTTATCAATTCATCCAATAACCGAAATAAGTGCGGGCGCATGCACACCACCGGGGTGTGCTAATAGAGGTTGATGGAGAAAGATCAGGATGTTTTATCCGTATTAATAGCGCTGCCAGTCGATCTTTTTACCCTGGCCCCAGAGCTCTTCCAGGCGATAGAAATCCCGGCTGAAAGGATCGAACAGGTGAACGACAATGTCGCCGTAGTCTTGAATGATCCACTTGCAGGTTTCGTAGCCTTCGATGCCCAGACGCGCTTCGTGTTCACTTTCCATGTGCGAATCGATTTCCTCAGCCATCGCATGAAGCTGGCGGCGGGAGTTGCCGGTGGCGATCACCAGGAAATCGAACTCGGTCGTAATGGCTCGCGTATCCAGAACGAGCACTTCCTTGCCCTTGTTATCATCGCAGATACGGGCACAGGTGGCAGCACGTTCGAGAGCAACACGTTGACGACGGGGAGAAGTTGAACCAGCAAAGACAGGGCTATCGGTGGCGGCAGGAGCCGCAGCGGCTAGAAGTGCACTCAAGCGATCATCCTCCTCTACTCCGAAAGACAGGAAACCCATCGAAGCAGGAGGCCGACACACCTTGGCGACAGAATTGATTCGTAGCCGACCTCCTCAATTATGGGGTGAGACTCTCCCACCCGCTGTTCCTTCCACTCGGAAAGCAACAGGCTTCCAGCATACCGGTTGTGACTATAACCACAACCAGTATTCTCTACAAGATATCATCGGCTCTCCACGGGGGTTGTCAAGCAAAGCTTCTTGAGTTTTTCACAGTTATCTTGAAGACATTTCGTGAAAGTTGGAGGTTCGGGGAAGAAATCATGCTTATCCTCAGAAGCACTGTCGAGGTCTGTGCCATGGGCAAGGATGTTGGAGAACATCTGGGGCTACGGCAAGATTCATGGTGAACTGAAAAAGTTGGGAATCAAGATCTGTGATACCACCGTGAAGAACATCCTGATTGCTGCAGGTATTGATCCCTGTCCCGAACGCGGCGACAAGCCCTGGGCGGAGTTTATCAAGCAGCATGCACAAACCTTGTGGGCAACGGATTTCTTCAGCAAGAAAGTCTGGACTCTCAGGGGATTCGTGGATGTTTTCGTGTTGTTCTTCATTCATATCGAATCGAGGCGTGTGATTCTCGGTGGTATCACGACGAATCCCGACAATACCTAGATGAAGCAGCAAGCCAGCAATGTTGGCATGCACTGGCACAAGGAAAAAGTGAAGCCAGAAACCTTGATCTGTGATTTCGATACCAAATACACCAGGGACTTTGAATCCATTCTGTAGGCTGAAGGCGTTGAACTGAAACGGGTTGGCCCCATGAAGCCGAACCTCAATGCTTATGCCGAACGATTTGTTCAGAGCATTAAGCAGGAAGCTCTGGATCATTTCATCTGCTTTGGTGAGGATCATCTGCGTCACATTGCCACCTGCTATGTTGATTATTACAACACGGAACGAGCACACCAAGGCATAGGCAACGTACCGCTGACAAAACGGCGTATTCGGAAGTGGAAAGACACAGATAAAGCCAGTGCGATAGTTTCTACACTCCGTCTGGGTGGGCTTTTGAACAGCTACCACCGCCGAGCGGCGTGAGTTGGTAGCCACTCGCCAGTCTTCGCCAAGATTTAGGTTCCGTTTCGCTCTCATGATCATTCGTGATCGGACCTTCGTGTTTGTCTGTTCAGTTCTGGCTTTTCGGTCACTATTGTACCTGACGCAGTTAATAATTAACTTCAGCAACAACAAGATATATTACAATAAACTCAAGAAACATGCCAAGAGTGAATACATAAATATACTTACATTTTATCCTTTTAAATACGGAATATGTAAATATAAATGTACTAAATATTATTATCAATATTATCAATGAATTAATGGGTAGTACCTCCATATAATATCGATAATCAATTAAGTTTGGAGCTAATAATACATCAGATATTAAACCACACATGATTGGAAAAACCATGACAAAAACTAATGCGCTGACTGCTGAATAGATGGCAAGTAACGGACGAAGCGCCTGTGCATCACGCAAAGTCCGTATGCCCATATATAGAATAAATGGCACTAGACCCCCTGCAATCATAAGTATGATAATCATCAGTGATTCCCCGCACGGGTGCCATTGTCTGCCGAGATTGGGTGCCATAGTCTGGTCGTACTCGACCTGACTATGGTGTGACCACGCGAAAGCGGTTTAGTTGTACTCCCTGAGTGGATCATCGGGTAACGTCTTCCAATCAATCGGAACTCGTCCCACGGTGCGTGTCGCTCGATAGTCCCGGTAGCTGGACCATTCCCATTCCTCTGGCAGCACCACCAACTTTCGCCGTAGCGGGTTCTCATGGCAGTAATTGATCTTCTCCCATATCCTGGCATCTGTCCAGAGGTTCAGATCAAATCCTCCACCCGGTTGCCAGAATCGATAACACTGTCGGCCGGAGGGTTGCACATCCAGAAGCTTTTTCAGAAACGCCGGGTGATGCAGTTTCAAATACTTCACCGCTGCACGGGTGACACCCAGTTTCAGTGATGACAGAAAGTCGCTGGTGCTGTAGGCGTGGCGATGGGGGATCACCACCAGATGCACGTGCTCAGGCATGATGATATAGGCCCAGCAGCCGAAGTCGTGTTGTTTCAAGGTTTTGTAGAGTGATCTGATGAACCAGAGTCGGGATCGATCTTTAGAAAGTAGCTGCAACCTTTTCCAGCACGAGAAGGTGAATAAGTGAGCGTGGCCTGCATCGTTGTAGTGCTTGAGTCGGCGACGATGCGGATTTGACATTGAGACTCCGTTATCGGCATAGCTAGCGTGAGTACACGCAAGCTATGGCACCCTTGCTGGGGCGAGGTCTCCTGATCTCGCCCCTCGGCTTGACCAAAGGTTTCCGGTCTGCCAAGGAAACTGACAGTCATACAAATACAGCTTGCCTCTTGATTCTCAACACATTTCTTCCATCAACGCGATCTACCTGGCCGGACCTTGACAGAACAACTCTGTCCGGTTCCTGTGATCTTCGCTGACAATGGTGAACCCCGCCTTCTTCAAAGTCGCAACAGCTTCTTCGTATTTGATGTTGTGATGCAATTCCATGAGCATCCATCGCACTGCAGCAGCCCAGGTTTCAATTGTTTGCAATAGGAACGATTCAGCCCCCTCTATATCCACTTTCAGGATGTCCACCTGTTGAAGTGAGAGTTTTTTCAACAAGCTGGCCAGGGAATATGTCTGCACAGATACCAACCTGGAGGCCACCGCCGGTATATCGTCAAAAACCTGCAAATGGTTGCAGGTATGGGAATCGTTGGCCTGATACTGCATGACGCCATCACTTGCCGCCACCGCTGCGTGAGTTACCCGAGCATTGACCTGATTTTTCTCGAACAGTTTCTGACATCGCTCGGCATTGGCTGCAACCATCTCCACAGCTTCAATCCGTGCATCCGGGTACTGCATGCTCCAGAACAGGCTGCTCATACCGATATTGGCACCGAGATCGACGATGGTCTTTGCCTCGCTGGGCAGGGGATATTTCAACCAGGAATTATCATTGGAAAAGAAGTTCAGTGAAATCCGTGCATCTTCGGGAGTTTGCCAGTCTAGAAAATACTCTCGCGAATTCCCCGGCGGTTTCAGACTGACCACAACCGATTGAGTGCTGGAACGGAGATGAAATCGTCCCGTGTAGTACCACCACAATGCCTTCGATCGAGAAGTTATCCATGAGTTATTCAGCGTTTTTACAAAAGCAAACATGCAGTATTCCCTGCAGAGAAGCTGGTCTCTCAACCGCTTCTTAAATCAACAAGTAAATGAGGAAAGCTATTATGCACAACCTGTCTATCGGTTCTCAATAATAATCTTCCAGCTACTACGCATCTCCATAAGTATGAAGTGTAGCTTGTCTATTCGAGTATATTCCGATGCCTCCCACCCTTGCTGACATCCAGACTGCACATCAGCGCATCAAGACTCACATTCACCTCACACCAGTCATGTCGAGCAACATGCTCAACGAGATGGTGCGGGCGAAGCTCTATTTCAAATGCGAGAACTTCCAGAAGGTCGGTGCGTTCAAGGCACGCGGGGCCTGCAACGCGGTGTTTTCGCTCACTGAAGAACAGGCCCGGCGTGGCGTTGTCACCCATTCATCAGGCAACCATGGTGCAGCACTCGCCTGGGCCGCCAGATTGCGAGGCATACCTGCCACCGTGGTCGTTCCCACGAATGCCCCGATACCCAAGAAGCAGGCCATAGCCGGGTATGGCGCCACTATTGTTGAATGTGAACCCAACGTCAAATCGCGAGAACAAACCACGCAGCAACTCATTCAGAAGCATGCCTACGAGCTCATTCATCCCTTTGATGATGACCGGGTGATTGCTGGTCAAGGCACTGCAGCCCTCGAACTGATGCAGCAAGTGGAAGGTCTCGATGCCATCATTGCACCCACCGGCGGAGGCGGTTTGCTCTCCGGTATCGCGCTGGCAGTGAAAGGCACATCGCCGAGCATGCGAGTTTATGGTGCAGAACCCGCAGGTGCTGATGATGCCTACCGTTCGCATACTTCGGGTGTTCTGGTTACCGAGCAGACGCCGCAAACTGTCTGTGATGGTCTGCGAACTACTCTCGCTCCGCGAACGTTCAACATCATCAAAGAAAACGTGGATGGCATCGGCGTAGCGCAGGAAGAAACCGTGGTACGTGCCATGCGGTTGATGTGGAGTTTCTTGAAGATCATTGTGGAGCCTTCGTGCAGTCCGCCACTCGGTGCCCTGCTCGATGGAACGCTTAAACTGCAAGGGCAAAAGGTAGGCATCATTCTGACCGGTGGCAACGTCGATCTCGATCAGTTGCCGTGGTGCACGAAAGCAACCTAAATACTGAGAGTAATAGGAGCATCCATGAAAACAGTTCTCACCCAGGAAGCGCCAGTACCCGCAGGGCATTACTCGCAGGCGATTATCCATCAGGGAGTTGTCTACATCGCTGGCCAACTTCCCATCAAGCCTGGACAAAAGGAACATGTCATAGGCAGCATCGAAGAACAAACCAGGCAAACCCTGGCGAATCTCGATGCCATCCTGCGAGCCGCTGGCAGCAGTCGCGATAAGGTGTTGCGTGTCACCGTTTATGTTTCTGATGTCAAACACTGGGGGCAGGTGAATGCCATCTATGCCGAGTTCTTTGGCGATCATCGCCCGGCACGAACGGTGGTGCCAGTCGGCACATTGCATTATGGCTACGACCTGGAACTCGATGCTATAGCAGCGGCAGATTCCACTAGCGGAAAACCGTGAAAAATGCGATAAATAAGCAACTCGATGATCAACACAAGGAAGTGGCGAAGGAGCCGGGATGGCGCTTACGGTTCATCATTATTTTCCACGCAACAGCAGCAACGTCGGCGATACGCTGGTGGCCCATGCCATTCAAAAAGCGCTGGGCAAACACCTGGGAATGATTCAGTGGGTGAACCTGCCTGTCAACGAACGTTTTGAAGCAGGTGTGCCGACCGGATTGCGAGACAGCAACCTCAAGCGCACCAACGAAGAAGCTGACATGGTGGTTGTGGGTGGTTCCAACCTGCTCGAACCCCGCAAGCCTTCTAAAATGGTGCAACCCGATAAGCCTGGCTGGGGAGTTGCCACTTCGGTGGAATCCCTGCAGCAACTGCAGGTTCCCATGCTGCTCATCGGCATGGGTACTGGCAGCGACTGGGGACAGCCCATTCGCCAGTACACTCCGCAAGCCAAACTCGAAGTACAGTGGCTGCACGAAAAAGCCTTTGCCTGCGCTGTCCGCGATATGCCTACCCAGCAGCAATTGGCTCAGATCGGCATCGAAGCTGAATGCACCGGCTGCCCGGTAACTTTCCTGACTGATCGCCCGGTGACGGCACACAAAGACGCTGGACCTCTGCTTGTTTCGCTACCTCCAGCAAGATTGCTGAAATCATGGTCAGGCAAACGGTTCATGGCCAGTGCCATGCAGTACCTGCACTGGCTGATGAAAGAGAATGTCGATTTCATTGTCACACTGCACGAACGGGCAGACCTCGATTTTGCCTCACAATGGGTGCCTGCAGGCATCGAACGTTTTTACACCGAAGATGTCGATACACTTATCGCACGATATGAGCAATCGCGAGGTACCATTGGCTTCCGCCTGCACGCAGCACTGTTATCGCTGGGGTTAGGCAAACCCATTGTGCCGGTGAATGTCGATTGGCGAGGCCGGGCTTTTACCCATACGTTCGGCTTGCAGGACTTGGCACTTGAACCCAACAAATGGGGGCAGTTTCAACAACTGAAAGAACACACGCAACAGCTCTTGCAGAACGACTCCAGGCTGATTGATCGCCTGGCGCAACAGAAGCAAAAGTTCATGCAGCAGTTCAACTCATTCTTAAATCATGCCACGATGACATACCTGCAGATACAGAGAAAACCTACCCGATTAGCTGGCTAATCGAAGTGATTGCGAACTTTTCACTACCGATTCGAACAATTCCAGATGCCGACATGCGATGACAGGCCAATCGCATTGTTGGGCAAACGCCTGCACCGTACTCGATATGCCACGAGTCAACGCGGGTTGTTGCCAGAGTTGATGTAACTTTTCAGCGAGGGCTTCGGGATTCTCGCGAGGCACAACCCAGCCGGTCTTCCCCGGTGTTATCAATTCTTTTAAGCCCGGTGCATCACTGGCTACCACTGGGCAGCCTGCTGCAAAGCCTTCCAGCAAGACCATAGGGAAGGCTTCCCATTCGCGTGTAGGCATCATCAGCAGCCGGGCATTCTGGAGCAACCAGAGTTTCCGGGCATCTTTCACGGTGCCCAGGAAAATCACGTTCTGCTGCAACTTCAATTCCGCAGTCAGTTTTTCAAGTGCAGGCCTTTCCAGCCCATCGCCACCCACAGCCAGCATGGGTATGGTTGAACCAGAAAACCGATCTCGCCAGAGTGCCAGTGCCCTCAGCAGCACATCCACCCCTTTGCGAGGCATCAGACGACCGAGGAACAGTAGATATTGCTGACTCTGAAGCTGCACAGGCAACTCAGCAGGCCGATCCACAGGCTGGCTGTAAGGGCCTGCATGTACACCATTGGGTATCGAATGCAGTTGTTCAGGCCGGGCACCCAGTGAGCGGAACCCCTGATCGGTAAATGGGCCGATGGACACCAATGCATCAGCATGCTGTACCGCGAATTGATGTCGTTCTCTCAATCCACGATTGCGGTAGCGCGGATTGTCTTCGCGGACATCGCCGCCATGACTGGTAATAACCACAGGCGGCCCGCCTCGCAACCGCTCCAGCACGGCCAGGTAGCCATTGGGATAGACATTGTGGCAGTGCACGACATCACTACGGTACTTGCGAACCGTCCAGTACAGAGACAGGCGATACCACTCAACCAGCCACTTGGTGGAAACATATTTGGGATGTCTGACGACGGGATACGGATATTGTGAATCGCTGGCTCGATAACCCGTAGGCGGCACCGGGCAAAGCATCACAGGCTCATGCCCTGCCTGCATGAATTGACGTGCCAATTCATCCACCACCATTTCCTGACCACCCATGCAGGGGAATGCAGTATTGGTGAAGAGGCAGATGCGCATGGGAAAAAATCTCGTACCGACTGCGTAAGAATATCGTGATACAGCACAAACCATCTTGACCCATATCACAAGTTTCACCAACAGACCAGATCAATCTCAATATGGGATGAAGCGAAACCATCTGTCCATGTCAAGCATAAAGCGGAACATGAATGAAAATGCTGTCAAATCGGCAGTTTAATTCGGTCATATCCTATCCATCCCACAAGTTGGGCAAGATACTATGCGTCAAACCGGCAGCAGGCACGATTGGTGCCGAAATCATCAAGCCGAGCACGCTGGAACGACGTATGATAGCAATACAAGGTAACCCGCGGACCGCTAGAACACGCGGCGGGCTGTTAAACAGAGGGCCCGTATCATGAGCATGCCAAAAGGTAAGAAACCAGCTCGTGCTGCCAAGAACAAGAAGGCTGCTGCCAACTTGTTCCTTCTCAGCCAGGCTGATACGATGCTTCCACTCGTCTCCCATATCACCGAAGAAATCCAGGCTCGCTGGCAAAGGCTGGTGGAACTGGAAAAAGAACAGATTGACCTGGAACGACGCAAACGGGATTTGAACTGGCCTGAACGTTCACGTCGTTACTCTGTCAACGATGAAATTACCGCTGAGCAAAACAAGCTCCGCGATTCAGTGCTCGAACTGGAAGACCTGAACGTGATCCTGGTTGACCCGGTGGTAGGCGAAGCAGCTTTCCCCACCCAGGTGCAAGGCCGCAAAGCCTACTTCGTATGGCGCGTCGGTGCCGATTCGGTCAAGTGGTGGTGCTTCGCCAACGAACCGCAACGCCGAGTCATCCCCGAAAGCTGGCGCAAAACGACTCCGGTACCAGGCGTTGAACAGGCCGTGTAAGTTATTTTTCTGACTACAACCTGACCCCCACGGGATAAAACCGTGAGGTTTTATTGTGTAGACGCGGCTTCCAGCCGCGTCAGCGGGGATATGGAATTATCTGGATCGACACTTAGTAATCGGCTTACTACTAGCATCATTTCAGTTGCTTACTTCGATAACAGATGACCGTAATGTCGTTCACAGGCAGAGACAGATAATTGCATTCCAAATTGCAACCGATTTGTGGCTGATATGCTTGGATCATTAATGTACTTCGAGATTACATACATTGATGCTGCAAGTGTTTCTTTGAAGTTTACGTCCGTCTGCCGTTTTCCCAAAAGGTACTTTGCAAACCCAAAAATAGAAATCGGAGCATAGTAACCAACACCTGTAGCTAACCAGCCGAACCCAATTGCATCAAGGGTAAATTTGCAAGTAGTTCCGTCAATAACGTAGTTACAGTTGAATTGCTTTCTGCCTTTATGACCGGGATACTGTATCAAGTTCACACTCTTTTCCGTGCCCAGCAGATCGCCATTAGCAAATATCTCTTGATGTGCAGCTAGTAATAACGAGCGTATTGACTCTGTTACTTGGTTATTACCTAAGTTACCGCACTATCTTAACACATACTGTACGAATGTACCGATTTCGACGACTTCATCAGGAATTCCTGAACTGCCATTTTCAAAAAAAATTGACATCACGGTTTGTTCGTGAAAGTGCATCTCTGTTTTGGTATTAATTGTCATCGTTCTCTATCCTGCACAATTACGTTCTAACATTTGCCTCGCGCGTGGCCATATCGAGAATAGGATGTCGCTTACGAGTACCTGCTCGGAAACGACACAATTAGAAAGCAGTTTAATCATCAGGAACAAAAGCATGCACAGTTTCAAAGCTTGGAGACCAGTATGCCAAATAACCTGGTACAGTTTTCCATTCATCCAGGAATAGGCGTCCGTCATTCGCTTGTACAATTTCAATGTTCTCGATATTCATGAGCCGAAATGCGAGACGTACATCGTTTGGGTCGATTGTCTCTTTAGTAGAACTTTCACCACTCAAATGATAACCCAAAACTTGCATAGTACCATTCTGCTTTGTCCCTAGAATATGGGGACATATAGTTCTGCGAGTTGTTTGTTTCTTTCCATGATTGATGATCTCAACGCTTTTTCTGTTCTGAACAGCTTGCTCAAGTATTTCAAAAGGATCTTTTCGCATTTGTATCAATCAACTTGAAGAAAAGATGAATAGCAATGCAACTGTAGTTTACAGTATGTTTACACGCAATTCAGTGAGCAGCTTTTTAGAAATTTGCCTTACCGGACTCCGAATAGTTGAAAAACACTAGATGATGATTGGCCGCTTCCCGCATACCCCGCCCTCCATAAAATCATCTCCCTATGGCATCGCGTATTCGACAACTTGATCCCACGCTCGTCAACCAGATTGCTGCAGGCGAAGTGATTGAAAGGCCGGGCAGCGCGCTCAAGGAAATGCTCGAAAACGCCATCGATGCCGGGGCTACCCAGATTGATGTCGAAGTCGCCCAGGGGGGCATCGAACTGATCCGCGTAGTCGATGACGGCATCGGCATGGTGCCGGAAGATTTGCCTTTAGCCTTATCGAGTCATGCCACCAGCAAAGTCAGCACCGCGAGCGATCTGGAACAGATTTGCACGCTCGGCTTCCGGGGCGAAGCGCTCGCTTCCATAGGCAGCGTTGCCCAGGTCATCGTGCAAAGCCGCACCCGCGAACTGGAACAAGGCGCTCAACTCAAAGTCGATGGCGGAAATTTCTCGCCCATTGATGCCTGGAATGGCAGGCCGGGCACTCGCATTGAAGTCAGGCATCTTTTTTACAACCTGCCTGCCCGCCGGAAGTTTCTGAAAACCATCCCCACCGAAATGGGGCATATCAGCGAAGCAGTCATCCGGCTTGCACTCGGCTTTCCACACGTAGGCATCTCGCTCAAACACAACGACCGCGATGTGTACGACATACCAGCCAACAGCCCGCTCAAGGAACGTATCACAAGATTCTTTGGCGAGGAAATTGGTGACAAGCTCATTGAAGTGAGTGCAGATCAGGGGCCGCTAAAGTTGTCAGGCTATATAGCGGAACCGAGCGTCAACCGGGGCAACAATCGGCTGCAGTATTTCTTTGTCAATGGCCGGTGTATTCGCGACCGTACCTTGGGCCATGCTCTGCAGGAAGGCATGCATGGCCTGTTGATGGTAGGCCGGTATGGCATCGGCTTCCTGTATCTGGAAATGCCACCTGACCAGGTCGATGTCAATGTGCATCCATCGAAGGCTGAGGTGCGCTTTCGCGATAACCAGGTGCTGCATCATCTGGTACGAACGGCGGTCCGCAAAGCCCTGCACGGCTTACCCTTGCATGGCAGCATGAGCCTGCCCACCGCAACACCATCCACGGCAGGTAACTGGCAACTGAAGCCGCCTCCAGCACCTGCACCAACATTGTTTCAGGAAACGCCTCGAGTTGCCCGGCCAACTCTGCCTGAATTGTCTCCACCGCCTCGCACCAGCGAAACAGCAGCACCCATTATTTCAACTACGCCTGCACCCATTGAAGCTGCGGAGCCGGCATACGATGGGCCTCGTGCTTTGCAGTTTCATAACAGCTACCTGGTGGTGCTGGAAGGCGATGGCATGCTGGTGATTGATCAGCACGCACTGCACGAACGCATTCTGTATGAACAACTGAAAACGCGCCTTCAGAACAACCAGTTGGAAATTCAGAAACTGCTGGTACCTGAACCGGTTGAGTTGATTCCCGAAAACTATTCGCTGGCATTGGCACATCAGCAGGCCTTACAACAACTAGGCCTCGAGATTCAGCCCTTTGGCGGAACCACGGTACTGGTCAGCAGTTATCCAGCGATGCTCAAGCGTTCACAGCCAGCAGCGATGTTGCGTATGGTCCTGGAGCATCTGACTGCTACGGGTGATATACCATCAGTAGAGCTCTTGATGGACAAACTCCTCTGCCTGATGGCTTGCCACGCTGCCATCAAAGCTGGGGACCGGTTGACCCCTGCTGAGATGGATGCCCTACTCGCTCAAAGGCATCTCTGCGCCGATTCCCATCACTGCCCGCACGGCAGACCGACTTCGCTGTTCTTCAGCAAGGCTGAGTTAGACAAACAGTTTGAACGGATTTGATTAATCAAACTGAACCGCTTGGCGCTTCTTGGCGTCTTGGCGGTAAAAAAGAAAAAAACCTCCAAGTCGCCAAGGAACGCCAAGAAAAATGCACATCTAATGAACTGAATATTTTAAGGCCAAACTTGCTTCGTCAGATGCGTTCTTGCTGCGATCTTTTCATCCGCCATTTGGACAGTCACTCCGCCGTGTATCCAGGTTCTCCACATCGTGCCTCCCAGTGGTGCATAGGGATCAGGCTTCGGACCTCGTGGAAATGTCTCCGAACTGATGACGAGTTTTGGCCTACACCAAGCTGCAAATCGGCTCGTGTTCGAAACACGCGAACCATGATGCGGCGCAACGAGCACATCGACCCTTTCAATAGACGATTGCATCACCTGTTCCAGCCCTTCCTGCTCCAGGTCGCCCGTCAATAACAACCGTGTGCCTTGATAGGTGACCAGTAATACCATGCTGCGAACATTTTCAATCCCTTCTGGTCCTTTCGAAGGTGGATGCAGCACCTCTATTTCCAGTTCTCCATCTTCGAGGATATCGCCCCGTCGAAGGGTACTCAACGATACGTGTTTCCGTTGAATCTGTTCCAAGGTGGCTCGTGTGCCTCGGTCTGGCTTTTCTCCGAAAGTGGGTGTCATCCGGATTTGACCTATCCGAAAACGCTCCAGCAAATCAGGCAAAGCATTGAAATGATCCAGATCAGCGTGAGAAAGAAACAGCTCATCGATCTTAGTCCGGCCTCGATACCAGAGATAATTCGAAAGATGACGCAAGGCAATTTCAGGCCCAGCCAGCGAGCCTACATCATAGACCAGGCATTTGCCGGTCGGCGTTTCCATCACGACACAGGTGCCATGCCCCACCGAGAGTACAGTCACCCGCAAATCCTGTGTTATGTCAGGCTGGGTGAGCATTACCAACATCAGCAACCAAACTGTTGCCGCCGTTGCAAACCACTTCCACCATCGTTCGCGACCTGGCCAGAGTAAGGCAGGAATCAGAATCAGATAGAAACCTGCCACCCACCAGTTCGGAACATCAGGCCAGTAGCCAAAGCTGTAAGGCAGTTCGCGCGCCAACGCCACACACCAGTCACTGAACCGGAGCGAGGTCTCGGCCAGCCAGGCAAATACATCGGAAACAAGAGGAATGCTCTGCAACAGCACCAACAGAAAACCGCTGATCAACGCAACCGTGATGGGAATGATCAGTATAGGTCCAAGTATGACTGCAACAGGCGATATGAGATGGAACTGGGCCAGCACCAACGGCAGCGCGCACAACCAGACGATAAACGAGGCCCACAGTGACCAGCGAATTACTTCCCAGCATGCATGAAGGAGCCTCCACCAGAATGGTTTCAATTCCACCGCCAACTGATCCAGTGGCGAACGATTCTCCCTGACCCAGCGATAAAGCGGAGAAACCATCTGCATCAACACGAACACTGCCAGAAACGATAGCTGACAACCCACATTGAGAATATCAGCGGGCTGAATGACAGCGACTGCAATCCAGGCAAAAGCCAGGCTGTTGATCGGGTTAGCCTTTCGACGTAACCAGAGTGCCATGCACCAGGTGAGTACCATAATGGCGGCACGCACCACAGGCGGCCGGGCACCCGTCAGGAACACATAGAACAGCACCATCACTGCCAGCCAGACGGATCGATGCCGCATGTCCAGACCTGTCAACCGGAGCAACAAACCGACAAAGGCGCCGAGAATCACTAGATGCTGACCTGAGACTGCCAGTACATGATACACACCAGTATGCAGGAAGCTTTCAAACTGGTCGGGACTGAGCGCTGCCTGCTCGCCACACAGGAGTGCTTGAGCGATGCCAGCCTGTTGTGCAGGCAGAGATGTTTTCAAAGACTGCCTGACCCAGCTTCGTGCCTTGGCCATTATGGATGCGATCGACCAGCGGGATGATGCAGGGTGAGGATGGATGCCATCAACGGTTTTGACCAGCAATGCAGCCTGGATTTTCTGATCAAACCAGCGTTGCCTGAAATCCGATCCACCCGGATTCACTGGTGGAGAAAATGCCAGTAGGCTGCCCAGCACTTCTACTCCATCACCCACCGAAAATTTCTTGAGTTCGCCCTCAACCGTCACTCGAACTATGCCGGTAACAGGTAGCCAGCGATCCGTTAATTGCAGTTCATGCACTCGCAGCAGGAACAGGCTGTAACCCATCGTGCCCTGTCCCGAAAGCAACTCCGGTCGGCGGGGCAAATGGAATTCCACATCTTCTGCAACCACTCCACGCAATTTCACCGGAACACGATCCATCAGTGCATGGTGACCGATGGCTTCGGCAGGCCATTGATATTGAACGCGATACCAGCACGCAGTCAGAGCGACTGCCACGCACCAGAGGAGTAATGTCATGATGGGCGAATGTCGCAGCCTGGCCCATAGTGCACTTGCCAGCAAACCTACCAACAGCGCAATCAGCGTGATAGAAGGAAGTGGGAAATAGCGTTCCAGCAGAATACCCAGAGTGACTGCACCAGCAACGGGCAACAACGGCGCTGCTATCGGGGCATATGTCGAAGACACCATTCGGCCTTTCATCAGTTTCAGAACAGGCCCTTGGTGCTGGTCGCAATTCGATAGAGCGATTTGTCCGCAGTGAGAAACAGCGTGCTTCCATCCTCGCCAAACCCGCAATTGGCAGTAGCACAACCCGGATCGATTCTTCCCAGTAGTTCCGCTTGGGCGGTAAAGACCCAGACACCCCCAGGCCCGGTGGCAAACAGGTTGCCTTGCTTATCTACTTTTAGTCCATCGGGCAACCCTTTCATGCGGGGAACCTGCCTGGTGACATCGTAAAAGATCTTGCCTTCTCCCAGCGTGCCATCTTCTTTAACAGGAAAGCTCATCCAATAGGCTTTCAGCGGATCGGAATTGGCAACATACAGCGTTTTGTAATCAGGCGCGAAGCCAATGCCGTTGGGCCGGGTTAATTCTTTGGTCAACAAGGTAACCTTACCCTTCGCATCCAGGCGATACACGCCGCAGAAATTCAACTCACGGGCAGGATCGTTCGGCCCCTTCTCCAACCCATAAGGCGGATCGGTGAAATAGATGTCGCCATTCTGATGAAGCACCAGATCGTTGGGGCTGTTGAACCGTTTACCTTCATAGCGATCAGCCAGCGTAGTAAATGTCTTGCCATCGTCATTCAGCCGGGCAACGCGACGGTCACCATGCTGACAGAGGAGCAGTTTGCCTGCTCCGTTGAAAGCAAGTCCGTTGCATCCTCGCTCACCACCGCGAGGCGTTGTGCCGGTGTAGCCACTATGATCGAGAAACGAAGCAAGGCCGTCTTTTTTTGACCATTGCCAGACTTTGTTCTTGGGGATGTCGGAAAAGAGAAGCCGATTCTCACTGGCCTGCCAGACTGGTCCTTCTGCCCAGTCAAAACCATCTGCCAGCTTTTCCAGACTCGCATCAGCAGGCACCAATTGATCGAAACGTGCATCGTGCCTGACGACGGTGCCATCTTTTGTTACTGTCATGGAATACGCAACACTTCCTGTTACTGCCAGGACGGAGAGACTGAGAAAACTTCGACGGTTCATGGTTCGTGCCTCGAGGTATTATGTAGTTGAACCAGATAACTGTCTGTCAAGCAACAAAAATCTGAACATAGAGGCTGCCTGAATTTCCCATCTTTTCCTGTCACAACAAGAGATGATCGAACTGTGAGAAATTGAAGAAAGTGCATGTCCCCAAAGTTGCTAATGATGATGGGCTGCGTATGATCTACCGGTAGTGAGTCACCGTAGCGGAGTCGCTGTTGGTGAGCGTCAGCTAGTTGACCATTCAATTTTCAAGTCTCAAGGAGAAGCACATCATGATGATTCGCAAGATCGTTGCCAGCGTAGCAGTACTGGCCTGTATGGGTCTGGTGATGGCAAGTGATATCAAGTCTGGTCCCCAGGTTGGTCAAGGCATCGGCGCCTTCCATCCATTCAACGTATTCAATGCAGAATCTACCGATCTGTGTATGAAGGAAAACTGCATTGTTTGTCAGTACGGCAGCAAGCCAGTTGCATTGGTGTTTGCCCGCAATACAGACAAGCCAGTTGCTGAACTGATCAAGAAACTCGATGGCGCTGTAGCCAAGGCTGGTCAGGAAAAGATGGGTGCAGCTGTAGTATTCCTTTCCTCTGAAGACAATATCAAGGATGTTGTCTCCAAGATGCAGACCGAAAATGGCATTAAGAATGTCAGCCTGGCTGTTGATGGCCCCCAAGGTCCTGCTGCTTACAAGATTGCCAAGGAAGCTGATGTAACGGTTATCATCTACAACAAGAAGAAAGTTCTTGCTAACCATGCTTTCGACAAGTTCGACGACACTTGCGTTGAAAAGGTCAAAGCTTCCATCAACAAAGTTCTCTCGAACTAGACTACCTGTCACATCTCGTTAGTACCCAGAGCTGACGCAGAAAACCGAAAAGCCACCAGGATAGCTGGTGGCTTTCTTCGTCTGCTGTTCACGCTTATGCCCGAGCCACTGCCAATTCCATCTTGCGAAGCCTGGCGAGTCGCTGCCTGCTGCGAATGCTGCCAAACCCGTTGGCAAGCCCCAGCAACGCTCCACCACCTGCTCCCACAAAAACCAGGTATCTATCGGTCTGTGTCGGCATGCCGATCATCACACCCAAAGCTGCACCCAGGATCGTTCCGACGATTACCTCGGATGCTAAAGTCCAGCCGCCACCAATCACTGTTCCAACCAGCCAGCCTGCACCTTTGAAGATACTGCCAACAAAACCGAGCAGGCCACCTGTCACTTTCCTACTACCCTGGTATGCCACATTAACGATCTTCTTCGCAGGCTCAACAATCTGCTGCTGCACCTGAGGTTTCTCGCCTGATCGGTAATACCGATAAGCACTGTATACGCCGTAGCCAATGATAAATGGAACAAACAGTCCTATAAGAACACCACTGAAACTCAGGCAGACAACGCCAAGTAAACTAAGCCCCAGAAATCGTCCAATCAGTGCAGGAACAGAAGCGGCAGGTTGCATTTTTATTCTCCTTCGGGGCTGGCTGTGAGAGTTATTCGCCAACCATCTCACGATATTTGCTGAATCTGTCGATTTTATCCCGTCGAATTTCATTTGTCTGGACAATTATTGTTTGAACATGTATACTACCTGTATGACAGCTACCCGAAATGCCTCCATGCATCGGATTCGGTTCGATTCACTCGAACAGGAAGCCTATTTAACGCTCTGGCGTACCTACGACCGTTTGAAAGTTTTTGAAGAAGAACTCTTTGCCCAATGGGATTTAACAGCTCAGCAATACAACGTCCTGAGGCTGTTGCGGGCAGAACATCCAACGCCTGTTCCCACGCTCAGCCTGGTCAGCAAACTGATATCCCGCGCACCCGATGTCACCCGTATGCTTGATAAACTCGAACACAGGCAACTGATCACGCGCAGCAAAAGCCAGAATGATCGCCGTTCTGTCATGATCAACATTACTACAGCAGGCCTGCAGCTTCTCGAATCGATTCACGAACCACTTTCCGCCTGTCATGAGAAACAGTTAGGGCACTTGTCGGATGCAGAACTCAAAACCCTGGTGCAACTGCTGCACCTGGTCAGGCAGCCACATGAAACAAACCAGGGGCCCTGGAATACCAACCGCAGGAGTTCAACATGAAACAGTATGATGTTATCGTTATTGGGGGTGGACCTTCCGGCAGCGCCTCAGCAACCCTACTGGCCCAGAAAGGGTACACAGTAGCATTGTTCGAACGAGAACACTTTCCCCGCTTTCACATCGGTGAATCACTGATCCCCTTCACGTTTCATGTCATCAAGGAACTGGGGCTGCTTCCCAAGATGAAGTCGAGCCACTTCACTAAGAAGCACAGCGTGCAGTTTGTTTCTGAAAACGGCAGACTCTCGGAACCATTCTACTTTGCTGACTATGATCCACACGAACGGTCGCAGACCTGGCAGGTCAGACGCAGCGAGTTTGACCATCTGCTGCTGAACAATGCACGTGAAAAAGGCGTGGCTGTGCATGAAGGAGCACGGGTTATCGAAGTGGTGTTTGAAGGTAGTCGCGCCACCGGAATTCGCGTTAAGATCAATGACGAGCCTGAACAGTTTGTCGCTGCTAAAGTGGTCATTGATGCCAGTGGCCAATCAACCTTGATCATGGACCGAATGAATCTCCGTAAGTGGGACCCGGTGCTCAAGAAGGCTGCGCTCTGGACCTACTGGAAGAATGCTTACCGCGATACAGGACGCGATGAAGGTCCTACCATGGTCATGCAGACCAAAGGCAAAAAAGGATGGTTCTGGTACATACCCCTGCACGATGACATTGTCAGCGTCGGGGTGGTAGCTGGTTACGATTACCTGTTTCAGAATCGTACGAAAGACATGGAAGCACTCTACTTTGAAGAAGTGGAGCGTTGCCCAGGCTTGCAACCTCGTCTGAAAGACGCCACCCGCTGCGACATCTTCCGTGCCCAGAAGGAGTATTCCTATGTAGCATCCCAAGCCGCAGGTGATGGCTGGGTCCTGGTGGGCGATGCCCTGGGATTCCTCGATCCACTTTACTCTTCCGGAGTGCTGCTGGCACTCACTTCCGCCAAGATGGCCACTGACACGATTCACCAGGCAATTCAGAAGAATGATCTCAGCGAAACCATGCTGCGTAGCTGGGAGAAGGAGTACTTCAAAGGCATGGAACGAATGCGCAACCTGGTCTGTGCCTTTTACGACGGACTCAACTTCGGCAAACTGGTCCGCAAAAATCCCGATAAAAAAGGCCTGATTACTGATGTGCTGATCGGCAACCTGTTCAAGGATGAACTCGATGAACTCTGGCCTCTGGTCGATGAACAACTGCAGGAGCAGCGCATCGCGGAAGCCCAGGCACATGTGATTGCATCATAAACCCACACGTGCCAGGGCGAGCGTCACAAACGCTCTACCCAAGGCTTCGCCAGACGTAGCAGTGTCGGCACAGAGCTTATTCCACTCTGCTGGTGCAGTCCCAGGTAAACAAGGTTCGGTGCAGGCCTCGATATAGGCCTTGGCTTTAGGTTCTGTACCGCTGGGACGTAAAGCCACTTTCGCGTTGCCTTCTACATGAAATTCCAGCAAATTGCGACTGGAACGATCCGTTTCTCCCTTGATCGTCCCCAGGCGATTCTCTTCGCTCCAGTAATCGACCACCTTGAGTACCTTTCGGCCATCTATTTCCACTGGTGGATTCTCACGCAACGATGACAACATACTCAGCATCTGTTGTTTGCCAAGAATTCCTGTCATTACAATGTTCTGCAGCCCGTTCCAGAAGAAGCCGTAGGTACGGTTCAGGTATTCCAGATATTGAAGGACGGTTCTGCCCCGTCGCTTCTGGAACAGTGCCAGGTCAGCCAGCAGCAGGCTTGGACCTGCTGAATCCTTGTCGCGAATTTCCGGGGTGACCATGGCGCCGTGGCTTTCTTCCGTAGCCATCACCAGATCATCAGGCTTTCCGGTGATATCGTAGTATTTGCCATGCACTTCCAATTGATTCAGAACATCTGCGTGGTACTTGAAGCCTACCAGCAGATCGTCGACCAGTTGCACGCCGAACTTGCGGGCAATCCGGCCAATCTGTCCGGTCGTCACTGTTGTCGTGATAACCAGTGGTGAGGCAGTAAGCCTGCCCTGCACCTGGAGTTGTTCTAACCGAAAATGCGTGAGCAGCGAGGCAATCTCGTTGCCCGTAAGAAATCGCCAGCCTCCATCGTGTGGAATCATGGCGCCGATGCGATCCGCATCCGGGTCGGAGGAAAGCACCAGATCAGCATGCTGTTCTGCAGCGAGCCTGGTGCCTTCTTCCATTGATGCAGGCACTTCCGGGTTAGGCGATTTCACATTCGGAAACTGACCATCCGGAGTCGATTGGCTCGGCACCGGAATGACAGTATATCCCTGCTTGACCAGTGCCTCCTGCACCGTCATTCCGCCCACGCCGTGCAGCGGTGTATACACCACCTTGCATTCATCTTTCACCGGCGGGTTCACCATGCTCTGTTTGCAGATCAGATCGATGTAACCCCTATGCAGGCTGTCATCAATCCATTTGATCAAGCCCTGCCTGACTGCATCGTTCCATGGCATCACTTTGATTTCTTCTACCTGATCCACCAGGTCTGCCATGATTTGATCGTCAGGCGGCACGGGTTGGGAACCAAAGTCGTCATAGAACTTGCCTCCGTTATCATCAGGTGGGTTGTGCGAAGCGGAAAGATTCAAACCACCGTGTGCCTTGAGTTGCCTGATGACGAAAGAAAGTTCCGGTGTAGCCAGACATCGTGTCGATTCTGGCGTCAGCACCCAGCAACGGATGCCATTGGCGGCATACACGCGTGCTGCCAGGTGACATAAGTCTTTGGAAGAGAGATTCAAAACCGGATTAGGCAACTCCGGGTTATATTGCTTGCGGGCATCCTTAAAGCAACGCACATCATAAGCGACCGCCACTTGTAGTTCTGGAGTACCTGGGAATTTTTCCTTGAGATAGGCCGCATGCCCCTGCACCGATGCGGTCAAAGTCCACGGGTTCATGCGGTTCGGGCCAATGCCCACAGCACCACGCCTGCCTCCTGTGCCAAATGGCAAAATCTGGTAAAAGCGATCCAGCAAGCCGGTCCACTGCTGCTGTTCCACCAGCCACTGTATCTGCGGGCGATACGGCAAAAACGCCTCACCGCTGAGCCACTGCCTCAGATAGGAAATGGCCCGTTCCTTTACCACATTGTCCACTTGAATTCCCGCAAACCCGGCACGACACGCCGACAACAAATCCATGATTTCACCCTGCTGGATCAATTCAACTCATGATGGCAGTGTAACGGCTAACGACGTTGGTTGCCAACGAATATCGACAGGTTCTTGCGTCGTTATTCACTCCACCTTGTTCCTGCAACACGTATCATACCATGCATGCGAACTACATGGGTTGAACAACTACTGGAACACGTCACCCAGCCAGGCTACAAGCCACAGACTCCCAAAGCACTGGGCAAGCGATTGCAGGTGCCTGCTTCTCAGAAGAATGCCTTCCGCGATGCCATCCGTCAACTGATTCGCGAAGGATCAATTACGTATGGCAAAAACCATGAGATACGCTCGACCCAGAAACCTGAACTGATCAAAGGCACTCTCCGAGTCGCATCAGGCGGAATCGGGTTTGTTCGACCCGAAGGCGCAAGCCGCGATGGTGACATTTTTATCCCCGCCTTTGCTTTGGGCGATGCTATGACGGGAGACACGGTAGCAGTCGAACTGGCTAAAGGACGTTCACGACTTGGCCCTCGAGGCATTATCTCCCAGGTATTGGAACGTTCTACCACACAATTCGTCGGCACCTACACGGAAAAAGCACAGCAAGGCTATGTCATTGTCGATGCAGGTGTCATCGCTGAGCCTGTTCATGTGGGCGACCCGGGGGCCAAGGGGGCCAAGCCGGGCGATAAAGTAGTGCTGGAACTCATTCGCTACCCGACGATGGATCGTGGTGGCGAAGGCGTCATCACCGAAGTGCTCGGGCCAGCCAACAGTGCAACCGTTGAAACGCTGAGCGTCATCCGGGCTTTCAATATTCCAGAACACTTTTCCCCGGAGGCTCTCGAAGAAGCCAGGCAGGTTGCTGCTCGATTTGATGAGACCAACCTGGCAGGTCGGCGGGATTTTACAAAGGATTTAATCCTTACCATCGATCCCATTGATGCCAAGGATTTTGACGATGCCATCAGCATCCGGTTTGATACTTCACGCAAGCACTGGTACGTCAATGTTCACATTGCTGATGTTTCCCATTTCGTGCAGCCTGGGACTGCACTGGATAAGGAAGCACGCGAACGAGCTACCAGCGTCTATCTGCCGCAAAAAGTCATTCCCATGCTACCTGAGATTATCTCGAATCACCTGGCAAGTCTGCAGGAAGGGCAAGTACGCTTCGTACAGAGTGTCTTGATGGAATTCGATGCCTCCGGCGAGCCTATCCATTCCGACTTTGTTCGCGGCGCCATCAAGGTCAGCAAGCGGTTTCATTACGAACAGGTTTCCGAGTTTTACCAGAAGCAAGATAACAAGGAACCTGTCGAAGACATCCATCCCGATTTGCAGCAGATGTTGTTACTGATGAGGCAATTCACCCTGATGCGCCGGAAACGGCGCTACCAGCAGGGTGTGCTCGAACTCAGCATGCCTGAAGTGGAACTCGATTACACCGACGATGGGAAAGTCGATGGTGCTCATCTTTCTGTCAATGACATCTCCCATCAAGTGATTGAAGAATGCATGCTCAGTGCCAATGAAGCCGTGGCTACCAAGCTGGATCAACTCGATGTACCTTTTTTACGCCGCATTCACCCGGCACCCGACCCAGTCAAACTCGAAGACTTGCTGACGTTCGTCTCTGCCCTCGGCTATGAAGTCAATCGCAAAACTCCCACTGACCGTTTTCAATTACAGCGGCTTTTGAAAGCTTCCAGCAAACGGCCTGATCAGTTTGCTGTTCATTATGCCCTATTGCGAAGCCTGAAGCAGGCTGTTTACTCTCCCAAGGATGAAGGGCACTATGCCCTGGCCAGCAAAGATTACTGTCATTACACCTCGCCCATCAGACGTTACCCTGATCTCACAGTGCATCGCCTGATCACCCGCTGGCAACTGACAGGCCGTGTTAAAAATGATGAACGAGAACTCGTCAACCTGGGAGAACATTGTTCCGAAATGGAACGCCGGGCTGACAAGGCTGAGCAGGAACTGATCAAGATTCGATTACTCGACTACCTCAGCGACAAGCTTGGCAGCGTATGGAAAGCAATTATCACTGGCGTGGAGAGCTTCGGCTTCTTCTGTACTCCGACACAGTTGCCGGTCGATGGCCTGGTGCGCATCGCAGCCCTCGCGGACGATTATTATCATTACGATGAAACTACCCACACGCTCATCGGCACACGCAGCAAGAATCGCTATCGGCTCGGCGACACGGTCTGGGTGGAAGTGGCACGCGTCGATGTCTATCGCCGCCGACTCGATTTCCGTGTAGTGGATGATCCGAGCAAGGGCATCAAGCCAGCAGGAGCTGTCACATCGGCTTGCGAAGAAGAGGCTGTTGAAGAAGCATTACGCCGACCACGACGAACCAAAGAGCGAAAGCCTAAGAAGAAAACATTCCGCCCGGCAACCAAGCCGAAAGGCAAGGGAAAGAAGAGAGGTAAGTAGACATGCAGGCCCGACGCATCTTTGAAACCTGCCTGTGCGGTCGTGATTTGCTAGCCATTCGCCGGTTTTATTCGGAGGTTATGGGGCTGCCTGTCGTGGGTAACATGAATACCCGGGGGATTGTCTTTCGCTGTGGCGATGGTGTGCTCATCGTTTTCAACCCGGATGAAACACGCGTTGATGGCCCCAGCCCGGCACATCCCCTCGCAAAGATTCCACCACATGGCACCGAAGGCCAGGGGCATATTGCTTTCCTGGCTGCTGCTGAGGAATTACCCGCCTGGAGAGAACACCTCGCCAGACTCCAGGTACCCATCATCTCCGAAGTGAACTGGGAAGCGGGTGGCACCTCCATCTACTTTCACGACCCGGCAGGGAACGTGGTAGAGGTGGCGCCACCTACGTTGTGGGGAGGATTTTGAGAATGGCATCCATTGACGAACGTAATTGAGGAATACCATGTGCCTGGCTTTTGCTGCAGTGGGTGCGGGGGTTGCATACCTCATACTTTTATTCTTCTCCACGCTTGGATTTGTTATTCTTTGTCTTTATTCGGCATCTAATCTGACACTCTGGCTAACTCTCAGGTTTTGGCTGCTGGCGATTGGTTTTCTTCAGTCGTGGGTCTTATTCATCATGGTAAGAAATGACATCATTACTGATTCACAAGGATGGCTCGCATTAAGTTCATTGTGCTGCGTTATATTTTGTTTTGGTATCTTTCTGCGAATGGGGCTTAAACAGGAAAGAAAGAGTATAAGTAGATAGCGAAGTTACTTACGGGTCATTGTTTGTATCATTTCCTCAAAGCCTGCCGAGAGAAATAAATGATCGACCTCGCCGTTATCCCTGTTGCCGGTGCTGGTACTCGTCTGCTGCCTTCCACGAAAAGCCAGCCTAAGGAAATGTTGCCGGTGGGCCGCAAGCCGGTCGTGCAATATGTCGTCGAAGAACTGGCAGGGTCAGGCATCAAGCGGATGCTCTTTGTCACCGGGCCGGGGAAAAACTCCATCGAGAATCATTTCGATCTCAACAGTGAGTTGATCAACTTCCTCCGTGAAACGGGAAAAGAAGAATTGCTTAGCGAACTGGCGTTTGAACGGGCAGCGCTCGAATTCTGTTATACGCGGCAGCGCAGGCAACTGGGCCTCGGACACGCAGTGCTCTGTGCCCGGCCATTTGTCGGTCAGCAATCGTTCGTCGTCGCGCTGGGCGATTCCATCATCGGCATCAATGCCCAGTCGCGTATTGTGCAGCGCATGCTCGATGCATTTGAACAGCAGTCGGCAGACGCAGTGATCTGTTTTGAAGAAGTGCCAAAGCATGAAGTGAAACAGTATGGCATTGCCAAACCAAAGGGTGAAGCAGCTGACGTATTCACCCTGGCTGATATCATCGAAAAACCATCCGAAGCTGAAGCGCCAAGCAACCTGGCTGTTGCTGCCCGCTATGTCTTCAGCCCGGCTATCTTCGATCTGCTGGCGAAAACACAGCCCGGCAAAGGTGGCGAGATTCAACTCACCGATGCCATCCGCACCCTGATTCATCAGGGTGGGAAAGTGATGGGCATACGCCTGGGCAAACACGAGCAACGCTACGATATAGGCAACTTTGAGAGTTATTACAGTGCCTTCGTCGATTTTGCACTGGCTGATCAGAAGTATGGCCCCTCACTGCGTGAACATCTGCGTCGAGTTTTATGACGCACTACCCATTCCATCGTGGCACATTGCTCCTGACTTTGCTACAGTGAGAAATCCTTCGGAGATTGTGCATGCACCTCTTTGATCGTCGCCAAGCCCTGGCTGCTGCCTTTGCCACCTGGCCACTGACCAACTTGCTCGGACAGAATCAGACCAAAGACCCATACGCTGACGGCAAGTTGATCGACGGCGAACCGCCGCTGCCAGTTTCCGGCTCATTCACCCTGGCCGTGCTGCCTGACACTCAGAACTACAGTGAGCGCTTCCCGGCTACATTCCTGGCTCAAACACAATGGATTGTAGACAGCCACGAGAAACGCAACATCGCTGGCGTGCTGCATCTGGGTGACATCACCAATAACAACAGACCCGTGGAATGGGAAAACGCCCAGCGTGCCATGCGACAACTCGATGGCAAAGTTCCCTACTTCATGTGTCCAGGCAACCACGACTATAGCGAAGGTGGTGGATGCAAGGATCGAACCACGCTACTCAACAATTATTTCCCTATGTCCGAATATCGCACCCGCCCTCAGTTTGGCGGAGCTTACGATAAAGAACCTGATCGAATGGAAAACACTTTCCACACACTTCAAGTGGCTGACCGGAACCTGTTAGTATTGGCACTGGAATTCGGCCCAAGAAGGGATGTCGTTCGATGGGCCAACGAAGTTGCTACCAAATATCCCAAACATGAAATCATCCTGATCACCCATGCCTTCATTTATTCTGACGACACTAGATATGACTGGAGGAAATACGGAGCAAACCAGAAATGGAATCCACATGCCTATCCGGTTGCCAAGGCAACTCAGGATGATGTATGCGATGGTGAAGATTTATGGAACCTGCTCATCAGCAAACATGAGAACTTTATCCTGACACTCAATGGACATGTACTGAACGATGGGTTGGGCAAGTTCATTTCAAAAACACCAGGCGGCCGGTCTGTTCCACAAATCCTGGTCAATTTCCAGATGCGGCCCAAAGGTGGTGATGGCTGGCTGCGATTACTCGAATTCAATAAGGATCGCCAAACGATGGAAGTGTACGACTACTCCCCCACACGCAAACAGCTGAACGTATCGGAGCAGAATCGCATGACTCTAACTCTGGCAGGCATTTAATATCATCATGACCATGCAACCACCTTCTCACGCAGACAACTCCATCTCCTATCTGCACGCAGAAGATGTCGTACGTTTGCGAAGTCAACTCGATCCCCTCTTTGCTGAGCTAGGCAAAGCCATGGTCGGGCAGCAACATGTGCTGAACAGGCTGGTCATTGGTCTGTTGGTCGGTGGACACGTTCTGCTCGAAGGTGTTCCAGGCTTGGCCAAAACCCTGGCTGCCCGCTCGCTTGCATCATGCCTGCAACTCGACTTTCATCGCATCCAGTTCACGCCCGATCTGCTTCCCGCAGATATCGTCGGCACACAGATTTACAACCCGCGCTCCGGTGAATTCACCGTAAAAAAGGGACCCATCTTCGCCGACATCGTCCTGGCTGATGAAATCAACCGCGCTCCAGCCAAGGTGCAAAGTGCTCTCCTTGAAGCCATGCAGGAGGGACAGGTTACTATTGGGGAAACAACTCATGTGCTGCCAAAACCCTTTCTGGTGCTGGCGACACAGAACCCGCTCGAGCATGAAGGTACTTATCCACTGGCAGAAGCTCAGACCGACCGCTTCCTCATGAAAGTGAAACTCGATTACCCGAATGCCGAGGAAGAAAAGGCAATCCTGCAACGTCAGGCGAAAGTTGCCTCCCATACATCCATTCATGCCGTGATTGGTAAAGAAGTCCTCAGCCAGTTGTCGTCTGCCATCGACCGCATTTACCTCGACAGTAAAATCGAAACCTATGTGATCCAGATCGTACATGCGACGCGAAGGCCGACAGAATTCGGCATTCCCATTGCACAGTACATTCAGAACGGTGCCAGCCCGCGAGGCACCATTGCCCTGGCCCTGGCTGCCAAGGCCTTTGCCTTACTGGAAGGAAAGCACTTTGTCACACCCCATCATGTTAAATCCATCGCTTTGGATGTGCTGAGGCACCGCTTGATGCTCAGTTACGAGGCGGAAGCAGAAGAGATAACGGCTGACCGTTTGCTGCAGGACATCTTGAGCCATGTGCCGGTTCCATGATATAGAGTACTGCCCAACTGGGGTTCTCCAGCCAGGCAGGAGCTTTTATCATCGAACCACGGTCATCCACCAAACTCTTCGTCATTCTCATGATAATGGCCCTCGCTGCCAGCTGGCGGCCTGCGCCAGCTGATCCCCGTTTCCAAATAGCATCGTTCCCAGCGGCAACTCCTCCTTCAGCTAGCTCATTTACTTCACATGTCGTCGAACGTCCGCCCGGCGTGGGGGAAGTACACGGTTCATCGCTGGTAGTATTGCCTAACAATGAACGGCTCATGGTCTTTTTCGGCGGCACGCATGAAACCGCACTCGATGTTCGGCTTTATCAGTCGCGCTTTCAGAGAGGACAATGGCAACCTGCCACGCCACTGATTTCACCTGCCGAGGCAGGCCAGGCGGCCTGTCGTTACACCCGGCGGGTGGGCAATTCCTCCATGATCCGCGATGATGCAGGCAGGCTGCATCTTTTTTTTGTCAGCGTGGGCTACTTCGGCTGGTCGTGCAGCAGTTTGAACCAGATGACTTCAACCGATGATGGTAAATCCTGGTCGCCGCCACTTCGGTTGCTCACCACTCCTTTTTTCAATGTCAGCACACTGGTGCGCAGCCCGGCTGTGCCACTGCAGGATGGTGGCTTTCTTCTTCCAGCCTATATCGAAATCACCAACAAGTTTCCCGAGGTGCTCCAGTTTGATGCACATGGAAAGTTTGTCCGCAAAGTTCGCATGAGTGATCAGCATGGCTCATTGCAGGCCTGCCTGCTTCCTATCAATGGTCAGCAGGCTTACGCCTATGAACGTAATCGCTTTTATCGTTCAACTCCCCGCTTGAAAGTCCAGGAAACACATGATGGTGGCCGTACCTGGTCTGCCGTCTCCACGATTGAAGTACATAATGAAGATTCGCCGGTAGCTGTCGTTCAAGTGGAACCTGACCTGTATCTGATGGCATACAACCCCACACACGACCGTGAAAAACTGGAACTGGCTTACTCCCGCAACGGTATCGACTGGAAGACATTCAAAACGCTTGAATACATGCCACTGACCACCAGACAGAAAGTGATTGAATTCTCCTATCCCACCATGCTCAGGCAAGGAGACTCGATTGATCTGGTATACACATGGCATCGACAAGGTATCAAACATTGCCGTTTTAATGTCACCTGGCTCAAGGAACAGATACATGACTGATAGTATGGGCTTCCTGGGCCTGGCTTGCATACTGGTCAGTATTGCACTGCGGACACTTGCTCAGTTCCGAATCAGCCCACGCTTTTTACTGGGTACTGGGCTGTTACTGACTACGGCACTCTTCATTCCCTGGAGGGAGCACTCGATTCTGTTCTATCTTCGTGGAGTAACTGGCGATCTTTCGATTGCCACCTTTTGTATCATTTGTTTCCAATTGATCCATCTCTGCACGAAAGGCAGACACGGCCTAGCAATTTTTTCCTGGCAACTGGCTCTGGGCATCGCTTGTTTGCTCAGCGTGCTCTACCTCTCCACGTTTGGCTACATCGGGTATGATCTTTATGCCTGGGGTTACCATCCCACCTGGATGCTGCCTGCAATCGCAGGCCTGATGCTCTGGGCCTGGCGAACCTATTCCGACTTGGCCTGGGCCTGGCTCATTGCAGTAATCTGCTTTGCCGGTGGCATCACTCCCAGCAACAACCTGTGGGATGCACTGTTCGATCCCTTCATGCTTTTTGGGTGTGTGGGAGTATTGTTGGGCCAGTTGATTCGAATTGCAACTGGCCCATTTTTGAAGCGACAACCTGCCATCTTACTCGTGCCGCAGAGCCTCAATCGGGTCAAGCCGGGCAGCGCGACGTGAAGGATACCATCCGAACAACACGCCTACGATGACTGCAACAAAGAATGCCATGAACACACTGGGGATGTGAGGCAACGCTGGCACTCGCAGACTGAAGAATTTAGCCGCAACAATGGGCGCCAGCCAGATCACGAGAAATCCCAGACCCACGCCCATGAGTCCACCGACCGTAGTCTGTACCACCGCTTCGACCAGGAACTGGAACGTCACATCGCCTCGCTTGGCACCCAACGCACGGCGAATGCCGATTTCCCGTGTGCGTTCTGTCACGGTCGCCAGCATGATGTTCATGATGCCGATGCCACCGACCAGTAGTGATATGCCTGCAATCATCGCCATCTGAATGCGATAACGGTCTCGGGTGATTTCGGCCTGCTCCAGTTTGTCCAAGGGCACTTTGACGTTCCAGTCTCGCTTGTTGCGATCGTGGTACATTTCCAGCTGAGCTGTTACCATCTCTGCAGTAGCCCGCACCTGATCCATCCGCTCGACTGTCAAAATGATCTGGCTCAACTGCACTTGTTCAGCACCACGCATACCACTGCTGCGTATGAACGTAGTTTCTCCCAGAAGTGCTTTGCTGGCTGCTAGCGGAATGTAGATATCTTTGTCGTAACTTTCAATTTCTGCACCGCTGGTGGCTGGTGGCCGATCGCGCATCACGCCGACAATCGTAAATGCTGCATTCTTGCCCGAAAAGCGAATGACCTTGTTGATCGGGTCCTCACCGGGATACAGTTCGCGTGCCGCTTCGGAACCAAGCACACAGATGTTGCGGGGATAGGGTGTTTCATCTGTTTCCACAATAAACCGGCCAGCAGCAATTTTATCACCAATTCCATAAGTCGTTGCATAGTGCGGCGTGGTGGCAACGATGCGGGAATTGAGCATCCGCTGATCAGTTACCGGTCTTACCTCCGCCTTGAAGGTTCGCAACGGCAATGGACTATGAATCAGATTAGGAATCGTAGTGCGGAACCGTTCAAAATCCATCTCGGTGAGACCATATTTCGCCACGAAGGATCGTCTGGTGGAGGCAGCATCGTCCGGGGGCTTCTCGCTAAGCACGATGATATTGGTTGCACCCTGTCGCATGATGTCATCGAGTGCATCCTGCATCGAGCCTTCGCCAAATGCCATCAGGGCAATCACCGCTGCAGTACCAATGATGATACCCAGTACGGAGAGAAATGAACGCAGCTTGTGCAACCAGAGATTGCGAACCGCAGTGACAAAACTGCGACGAAGTTTCGGGCCTCCAATCGGAGTGTATGCCAGAATAGCTGGAACCACAAACAGGCCAACGCCCAGCGCATACGGCCAGTACGCCATAAGAGTCGACAAGATGGATTCCACCGAATCAAACATGGTCAGGCAACTGCTCCGTGAGGTCGACGATGCGGAATGGGTTTGTTGCGTACATCACTTTCAATGTGGCCATCTTTCAGTCGGATTACCCGTCTGGCCCACTCAGCAATGTCGTTTTCGTGCGTCACCATGATGATGGTTTTACCCATTTCATTGAGCCCCAGCAGCATGGTCATGATTTCATGGGATGTCTTGCTGTCAAGGTTACCCGTTGCTTCATCAGCCAGGATGATATGCGGATCATTAATGAGTGAACGGGCAATCGCCACACGCTGCTGCTGACCACCGGAGAGCTGGGGCGGACGATGGTCAAGACGTTTGCCCAGTCCGACCATTTCAGCCAGCCGAATGCAACGGGCTCTGGTCTGAGCGTTTACCTTGCCCTGATACAGCAAAGGCACCTCAATATTTTCGATTACTGTGTACTGAGCAATCAAGTTATATGCTTGAAAAATGAAGCCTAGATATTTGCTGCGGACTTCGGAAAGCTGATCATCTCCCATCTGGGAAACATCCTGCCCAGCGAGAAAATACTGTCCCGAAGAAGGTCGATCCAGACAACCCAGCAGATTGAGCAGTGTTGACTTACCCGAACCGGACGGCCCCATCAGGGCAACGAAATCACCTTCTTCAAAGTTGATGGAGACCCCGCGCAATGCGTGCACCAGTTCGGAGCCCATCTGATAGGTTTTCTGCAGCTTGACCACGCGAGCGATGGAAGCCATCAGTTAGCGGCTCCCTGGGTTCGTGGTGATTTGGAAGATGGCTTGCTGTTACCCTGCCCCACTTGCTCGCTGTTCTTGCGAACGGGAGACGTAGCTGTCTTTCCGGATTTCTGTGCAGTCTTCTCGCCACCTTTGCCCGGCATACCCTGTCCGCCGCCTGGCCCACCCTTGCGGTTTCCTCGATCACGCATCATACTGCCGGGATCGATGTTGACATTGCCCTGCAGGTCACCCACTTTTTCAGCGTACGATCGGGCATTCAGTACGATCAGTTCGTTTTCCTTGATCTCAGATTCTGGAAGGATTTCAATAAACTTATAATTGTTCAGCCCTGTAACCACCGTTTTCTTTTCGATGGTGTTATCATTCTTGATGTAGCAGAATTTCTTGCCACCCGATTCAATCACGGCTTGGATGGGTAACTTCAGCACGTTCTTGCGTTCATCAATCTTTACCGTGACTTCCGCGCTCATGTTGGGTTTGAGATTCTGTGCAGGTTCATCGATGGAGACCACCGTCTGGTAGACCTTGACATCCGACGACATCCAGTCGGTAGAAGAAGCCACCGCAGCTACTGCCTTGACATGTCCCCAGAGAGGCTTGTCGCCGGAACCGAGTTTAATGCTTGCTGCCATGCCGTCTTCAATTATTTCTTCATCTAGATGCGCCAGATCATCTTTGATCTCCCGCTGTGCGACGATGGCTGTCAGATAACTAGGCAGTGCAGCATGATAGCCGGGAATGGCCTGGTGACTGATGATATGCGTCCACTGATTGATCGCGGTGGCAACATCATAAGCGGTCGAAAAACCAGTAGGGGCTGTCACATCGCCTCGTATTCGGGTGACGATGGATTCGTGCACCTTCACACGGGCAATCATCCGGCTAAGATTGGGAATGCGCATAAGTTTCTGGCCTTCCTTCACGGGCGCTCCCACTTCTATCGTTGATGATTGAGACTGTCCGCCGAATCTCGATGACTCGGGTACAAAGTAAATCACCATGCCCTCGTGCGGAGCAATGATCCTGCAATTCCGAAGATCCTGTTCCAGATCATCCCGCTTCTGAGCTTCCTGCTTGAGAATCAGATCAGCTGAGGTAAGCTTGGCTTGAGCTTGTGCACGCTTAGAAGCAGAATTTTCCTTGGCAATTTCCAACTGCAGTTTGGCCTGTTCAAGCTTGTTCAGCAGATCAAGTTCCATGCGTCGATTATCGAAATTCAGGGTTTCGTGTTCTTTTTTCAGCTTGTCGAGATTGACGCTGGCCGTATCTAGTCGTGTCTCATCATTGAGCTTCTGATTGGCGCTGAGATAGCCGCGGATGAACATTCGATTCGACCAGCCTAATTTGTCTCGCCATTGAATCAGGTCTGCAGTGGCAAGCTTGATACGGGAATCAATGTCGAACTCCTTCTGCTGCTTTTCTGCCATTCTGAACTTTTCCAGATCAATCTTGGCGATTTCATAATTGTTGTCGGCTGTCAGTTCCGCTGCGCGGTTTTCGTTTTCAACAATTTTCAAATTCGCCTTGGCTTGTTCATAAAGATCATTTTTCTCTTCCACGACAATGTGCTGGTTGTTCAACTGCTCACGAAGACTGGCATCTTCCAGTTGCATGAGCAGGTCACCTTTTTTGACCCTGCTTCCATCTTCGATAACCCATTTAATGCTGGATGCAGCCTGGCTACCTCGACCGCTGGCACGAACCTGGCAGATGATTTCCGTATTGCGTGCCGCTTCGAGTTCACCTTTCTCCACGAACGTCAGGACGATGTCGCCCCGAGTCAGAGGCTGCGTTTCCAGATTCTTGGGAGGCCCTTCAGGAGCGGTAAAATGGTGATATCCCCAATAACTCCCAGCTCCGATTATACCCAGAACCAGAATACCCAAGATAACGGGTGTCCAGCTCCGTTTTGGTCTACTCGGTACAGAAACGGGTTCATCCAGTGTGCTGAGACGTGCTTTCAGTTCATCGGGTACGTGATGCTCGACGACCTCATGGTGAAGGGGGGCTGACAGGGGGGGCACTGCGGTTGTCATCAATCCATACTCCTCGGCTGTCTATCTGCATCAATTCAAGATCGCGGTACAGTTCCATACGGGCGATCAGGTAGTTGATCCATGTACTGTAGAGGTTGCTCTGCGTGGTGGGAACTCGCGTCTGAGCTTGCAGCAACTGTAGCGTCGCCGTACCTGCTGCTGCAGCTGTATCGCGATTCACACCCGGTTCCGGTGGCGCCTGCAACTGCTCGCGCGACTGATTCACCTGCGAGTAAATCAGAAGCAACTCTCGTTGCTGGATGCGGTAAGTTTCCTCCAGCTGTTGCAAGCGCCTGACCCTGGCTCGCACCTGCAGCATGATCAGATCCTGAACACCCTGCAGATTACGACGATGCCTTTGATACGCGATCAGTGATGCCCGATACAAGTTTCGTTCAATGCGACGAACGAGAGGCAGTTCTGTATTGAAAATAAGCTGATGGCGAGTATTGTTGCCATCAAAGTTCAGGCCCTGACCGATCACTCCCGAAGGCGGGGCAAGCATAGTAGCATTATATCGTACATCAAAAGTACCCAAGAGTGAATTGGCAAAGACAGCGACTTTTCGCCATGAATCTACCAGTTGCGCCTGCTGATTCATCAAATCCAGCCTGTTTTCAAGGGCTGTTTGCCCCACGAAATCTTGTGCCTCATCAAGATTTAATTTCAACAGATCTTTCCCATGTAAGCTGACAGGAGGTAATTGAGGCCACAGCTTGCCAAATTTTTCCTGTAGCTCTGATCTCGCCTCATCAAACACTAATGAAAAGCGTGCTTCGATTTGTCGGAAAATCGCTTCTTGAGCTGCTTTGCGAAGGCGCACGTTCTGTTCTGCCATCCACGGTTTGCTTTTGTAAATCGTCAACAATTCATCGATGGCGCCAATCTCAAAATCCTGTCGCGCTTTTTTGATCCTCGCTTCCAATTCAGCAGGCACTGGTTTCTCAGCATCGATCAGGTCTTCACTCTCGTCGATCAGGTAATCGCGAAGGAGTTGCTGTTGTTGTAAAGGTGGAACCGTTGACTGACAGATGACGACTGCTGCTGAAAATCCATTGGTGCCTGATAACTGACCTGCGAGCGCCATTGAGGTTGCCATGAGCGACTGATGTTCAACTACCGTGCTGTTCAAGGCCTGCCAGCGTTCCAGGCGGGCTGGAAAAGTTGCTGCAAATCTGGTTCCTTTTGTCAGAGGTGCAATCTGGATTAATTCCAGCATACTGCGACGTAAGCCCGTGCCATCCTCACGCATCTGCAGCTTGGTGAAGGCTTCCCCCATCTTGCGGGCATCCAGTTCCAGCTTCTGGAACCGGAAAAGCTGTTCACGCAGTTCTTTCAGCACATCATCGTTCAATTCCAGAGGCAAATCGGTAGGCAGCCCAAGTTGAATCTTGAACTGTTCCATAGCATCGAGATAATTTACTTCCTGCGACAGCAGTTGTGTTCGGGCATTGAGCATCTGCTGTTCCACCTGATCTACCTGCAAAGGCGACAATCCGCCACCCTTGGCAAATTCTCGGTAGAATGTGAGCAGTTCCACAAATTCATCCACATTGCGTCGCTGTAGCTCGATAGTCAGTTTACGCAAGACAGTTGGCAGATACCCCAGAACTGGAGCATTGGCCCTCACAACACCACCATTCTGAATCGTTGTTGCACCGGTAACGAGATTTGCAAGGCCGCCTGGAGCACCGATGCCCGAGCCACCCGCAATCTGAACAAAAAATTCTTTGTTGAACCGGGCAAACCTCCTAACTTCATAAAGCAGATCACGCTCAGCCTGGGTCAGAGGTTCCAATGCAACAGCACGGCCACCACCTCGGAGCAGTGGCTGACCGATATCAAACACCAGGTTCGAAGTGCTGATTGTAGGACCATTTTTGCCGGAGACATCGATGATCGTTTGATTGGCCAGCCTCAGTAACAGTGCTGCCCCGGTAGCAAATTGCTGCGAAACCCCGGTTGCTGAATTCAGTTGCCAGTTGTTCGTCGGACCAACGGAGGATTCCTCGGCCGACCATTGCCTGACCGCTTCCTGAGTGGCCAAAAACTGAGGCAGGAAATTGAACTGTTCCGTGGTAACCGGCAATGCCGCAAGATAAAGATTCTCACGTTGCGCCTGAAACTCGCGACTGTTGATGACCGCCAGTTCCAGCGCCTGTTCAAGGTTGATACGGTACGGTCTGCGTTGTGGATTCTCAGCGCCTGCAGGCATTTCACTGTTCGGATCAGCCAGCGGTTCAGTGGCACGATTTTGAGCATCATACTCAGCCAGCATGTTCAGATAACCGGTGCCCTCATAATAGCCAATCTTGCTTGGCCGCTGAGCACGCGGTGCCGTAAACCATGCTGCGGGATCATCCGGTGGCATTGAAGGCGTGTCGGGGTTATCAAGATCAGCAAACCGTGACAACGCATGCGGATAGACCCAGTAATTAATCAAGGGCCAACGTTCATCACTCGACTTGGCCGCCAGCAGATATTCAACATCTGAATCTGCTCGCTCGCGGAAGAAACGGCGTGTACATCCTGTCATTAAAATGACAGCTATGAACAAACCTGCCACGTGCCAGATTTCAAACTTCGGGCGACGCTTTGTGCTTCTGATCCTACTGACCAGCATGCATGAACCCTTCAAAGGTCGATAAACTTTCACTAATCGGAATAACCCGCATTGCAGGTATCGTCCGCAAACCTTACCCTGCTTAATGGAACAGTTGAAAATGAGAAGAAATGCAAAGGGAATAGGGGTTATGCACAGTTCAGGTAAATTAGCGCTCGCATTGTTCTTCTTGTTTGCGACTACCAGTTTTGCTCAAACTGATTCAGATGTACTTCTCAAGATGACAGCGACGAGGTTAGAAGACTTCTTCACTCAATTCCAGAAGAGTGATGAGAAATGGTTTACTGAGGAATTCCTAAGCCAGGTTTCTTTCGACAAATTGACAGGAGTCATTCAGGAGAACAGCAAACTTCTTGGTGAAATTGAAAGAATTCGAATCTGTCGCATACACTCACCAGGAATCGCTGAATACGAATTAATCAGTAAATCAGGAAGAAGGCTGCGGGCCTTTGTTCAAGTGGAACTGACCCAGCCACATCGCCTGAATATACTGCGTTTCGACAAGATTGACCTGGGTGAAGACTCATGGGACAAACTGCAGGTGGATATCCAGCGATTGCCGGGCGACCACGCTGCTTCCGTCTGGAAGATCGCACCCACCCGCACACGACTGTTCTCTCGCAATTCTAATGAACCATTAGCTGTCGGTTCATCCTTCAAACTGCTGGTACTCAGTCTTCTCTGTGATGAAATCACATCTGGCAAAAGGAAATGGTCAGATACATTTCCATTGAAAGAAAATCTGCGTTCGCTGCCTTCAGGGATTCTGCAGGATTGGCCAGTTGGAAGTCCCGTTACTTTGCACACGCTTGCAACCCTGATGGTCTCTCGAAGCGATAACACTGCTGCGGATCACATCATGCATATTCTGGGACGAGAAAAACTCGAAAAGCACCAGCAGGAAGTTCAAGTACATTTTCCTGAGCGTAATCGTCCTTTCCTGCGAACAGGTGAACTCTTCAAGATCAAGCTTGTACTTCCTGCCTTCCAAACAAGTGCATATGCCCATCGTTCAGAAGAAGAAAAGAGAAAGTTTCTGTCTGAAGCGGAAAGAGTGGAATTGAAAAATCCCCGCGTGTACTCAGCGCCAGTTTCGAACGATATCATCGAGTGGTTTTTCACGACCGATGATCTCTGCAGGATCATGGAAAGACTACAGAAGCCAACTCTTCAGAACGAAGCACTGCCCCTGCTCTCCATCACCAAGCCGTTTGACATCGATGATCATTCCTGGGAACAACTCGCTTTCAAAGGTGGGGCCGAACTGGGAGTTCTCAATCTCACACTACTCGGCAAACTGCGTCGCAAGGACGAATGGTACACTCTGTCGTTCACCTGGAATCGATATGATCAACCACTGAATGAACAGGTCTGGATCAACCTGGTCGGTCGCGCCTTACGTCTGTTAGAAAAAAACAGATAACTGGTAAAACCACTGATTCTGAGTGATTCTCAAAATGGAATCTCAGGACAATTAACATGAAAGCCGACGAACAGAATCCAGAACCTGTTGCGGAACAAACCCCTGCATTACCCCGACACTTGCAGTTTGATGCAGTACCCTTTCGGCCAGATGGAGGATTCTCAGGACCTGGCTTGATCATGCTGATGCTTGGCCTGATGGGCGCTGGGATTGCATTGGGAGCACTTGTCCACTTTATTGGACAATGGATTTACCTGGTCATTCTTTTTCCCATCATCATCGGGTGCATCCTTGGCGGTCTGGGAGCACAACTGATCAAAACAGGCAAGGTTCGATCGCCTTTCATGGCAGGCCTGGCTGGACTATTCGCTGGCATCCTCTGTTTTCTCACACAACAGTATCTCGATTATCGCCAGTTTCTGGAGCAACGCGATGTAAACCGCCTCGAGTTTCAGGCTATGTTACAGGATAACCCAGTTCTCAAGCAACTGAAGAACTTGAAACTGAACAATGATCTGAACCTGGCAGTCCTTGCCATGAAAGTGGAAAGCTTTCCAGAATACATCAACTTTCGAGCGACTCAGGGTATCAAGGTGAAAAAACTGAATCTGGGATACTATGGCACCTATGCCTATTGGATGGTTGAACTACTGATCATCACCGGAATCGTCTTCAGCATGGTCAGAGCAACGGCTCGCCAGCCATTCTGTCCGTTGACTTACAGTTGGAAAACAGAACGGTGTGGTACGAATTTCCAGATTCCAACCGAATTGGGGACGGATGCCATCATTGCTGCATTGCGGGAAGGTGCACTCGGAAAAATATCTGAAGTGAAGTGCCGTGCTGATCTATTGTCAACTGAGAATATGATACCCGTACGCTTGTACGTGTATGCCAGTCCACAGCATGCGGAACCTTGCACGCTCGATGTGCGTCTGGTCAGTGTGCATGCCAAGCAGGACCAAACGGAAGAAAAAGAACTGGCCATGGTCACTTACCCTGCCGTGGCATTAGCATCCCTGGAAGCACTGTGCCATTGAGTTGCAAGAGATCAGCGATCTTCACCCTGAGGAACCAGTATGAGCAGTCGCTTACCTTTCGGCCCGGATCAAAGTGAATTACAAAACGCCCTTTTTCTGGCACATTGTGCCAATGCCGCGTATGAGCGAGGTAAATTCAGCGATTATTTACATTATCCGCAAATCGCATTTGATCAGGTAGAGTCATTCGAAGGACCGAACGATACGCAGGGCTTTGTAGGAGCCACCGACCAAGCCATCGTATTGGCTTTTCGAGGCACCGAGGCAGACCGCTGGACTGATTGGTGTACCGACCTGAACTCACTGCAAAGATTATGGAACAATTGCCAGGTGCACTCTGGTTTTTCCCAGGCACATGACGGTGTAGCAAAGCAATATCTGGAAATCATCCGTCGTTTGCGAATGAATCAACAGGCCATATATGTTACCGGTCATAGTCTGGGTGGCGCACTTTCCATCCTGGCTGGAAAAGTCCTGGCCACCTGCGCTGAAGAAGGGGAAGATTTCAAACCGAATCTGGTCGTGAGTTTTGGTGCTCCCAAGGTAGGAGATACCCGGTTTGTTTCCACTTATGGAGTAACCCTGCTCCGATTCGTGCACAATGAAGATATCATCCCCCATGTGCCACCCATGGGACAATACAGCGATGGAGGCTCTTTACTCTACTTCAAGGCAGATGGATCCCTTTCTTACAACGTCAATGAAATTGCCACGACGTTGAATCGCCTGAAGAATGCAGTAACTGCGATCCTGACTGCCAAAGGACGCATCTCCGACCTGGTTCCCAACTGGATTCAGGATCACGTGATGGAACGGTACATCGAAAGATTGACTGCGATGATCCAGAAAGAGTCTCTTCAACCCGCCAGTTGAGTCGGCGACTCATGATCTTGCCTTGTAGCTGTGGAACTTGATTGTTTCCAGGGAGACAGCCAGTTCAGGATTTTCGTAAACCGATCCTGTGACGGCACGATTCTGACTGCACGCACCTCCGATAATGTGGGACGAACGGCCTGCAGAACCAGGAGTGGCAGATACCACAGAATATAGGTACCACCAGCGTCGGCATACCAGAACTGTACACCAATTATCAGCGTGGCTGACCACGAGATCAACTGCCCGAGTTGCTTGGGATGTGGCCAGAAAGCTGAAGTGATCATCAGGGCGATAAAAGCAATAAAAAGCGGAATGCGATATGCCGCGTGAAGGGAAACGGTGTTCCACAATCCATCTGCTGTCGGCTTGATCGCAAACTTCCAAGCCTGCCATTCGGCTAACATCCACGCTGTATCCCAGGCTTGCCCTAATCCTGCGAAGATCGATAGAAAAACTGCAAACAATAGGATGATTGAGAAATATGCCAGAAGAAACCGGCCATGCCCGCGTCGAAAGTAAAAACCAATCCAGGCAGGTAACAGGATGAAGGGATAAAAACCAAACCCTGTTCCCAATCCGAGAAACAGCCCTGCCAGGATCGGCGAGCGGTACCAGGTGATAGCCAGCACAATAAACATTGATGCCACCACCTGGGATGGGTTATGCATCAGGATGGCGGTGTAAGGCATGAGAAGATACAGCAATGCAGCGGCTACGCCGATTGTCAGATTCCTGAAATGCAACCAGCCGATCAGCATCAAGTGTACTACCAAAATAGCATGACAGGTTAATGCTACTGAGTTGAGAAAATGATCTGAATTAATCATCTGTATCAGCATGTGCACGATGAGTGTCTCGTTCTGCTGGCCAGGTACTCCCCGCCAGGCAGGCAATACTGATTTAACTCCCATCACCAGCAGCATCACCAGACACAGCCATATCATGCCGCCTGTTGTGACATTGCAGCGGAATTCACTCCGCTGTTCCAAACCTAGATCCAGCAGACATCGAAGCAGGAGCAAAGCGCTGACGATCAGCAACCAGAAATACGCTTGCCAGATTTCCTGATGCTGAAAACCGAAATGTCGTAACCATTTGGCATTGGTCCGAGTAGCCTGCTCGCCACCGGCAGTCAGCGGAAGTGTATAATTCACTGGCTGAACCTGTGCGGTAGCCAGTCGCATCATGCAATCGGCGTGCAACAATACCAACTGGTTTTCGTTCCCCCAGAGACGCTGCTGATCATCTCGCCTTTCCTGGCTTCCCCGAAGAAAAAGCATCGGAATGGTCAGTAGCAGCAAAAGCAGTAGATCCCAGTGTCGCCAGTGCCAGGGTCTGGTAAATCGCACGAAGAGCATCACAATCAGTACCAGCACCATGCAGGACCAGGTGACAGCGTTTGGCAGACTGATATGTTGCGCCAGTGCAACAAATTCCGAAATCATGCGACACTCTGTTGAGTGGAATTAACCTGAGTGCAGACGCATATGAAGTGTTTCGGGTCGGATTCCACGGTAAGCGTTTTTTGGCGCTGACCGTACCGAATCACCGCTCGGATTCTTTTGCGAGCTCTCATAGCTCAGATTATACTCAGGATTTATGCGAGTTTCGCCTGCAGAATGGCTACAATAGCGTGAATCCTGTTGAACACTACCGATCTTGACGGCAAGGAGCGATCCCGATGCAATCGACATGGGGCCCACGTATCTTCTGGCTGGTGGTTTTCGTCATAGCCGGGCTTGGTGTCTATGCTTTCTTTTATGACCCGGCAGACGATCTGGGACGTATCGGATATGTCGCCCCTTTGACTAATATGGTCAGCATTCGACCTGATACCTATGGTGCAGAACTCCATCTCGGATTAAAAGACCGGAAATCATCCTCCTGGAAAGGCGACATCAAGCTGGCGAAAGGCAAGTTGTTGCAACTCTATTTGTTGCAGGCTGGTCCATCTTCCACTATTTCTGCTGCCAGTTTCGATTGTGTCTCTGAATTTTCCGAAGATGACCAACGACCGGTTGTTTTGCGAATCGTTTATCAAGCACCCGCTGACGATACTCTGATACTCACTATCAATCAGCAGACCCAGAAGATTCCCCAGGCTGATCTCACACAAGGCAAACAACTCGATCTGCAGGATGGTACGGTGCGTCTGAATATACAACCTCCTCAACAACTTTTCGAAAATGACACCTCGACAGACGACTGGTATCCGCAAACCATCCGCGATAGCCAGGGAAACGATTACCTTCTCTACCTGAACAGTGAACGCAGCAAAGGCATCGATGTGAATGGCGCTATAAATGGCAGCTTTGAGACTCTCGAATCTCCTATCACTGGGGTCACCCTGCGAATCAGTCGCTTTCAGGATGGTGCCTGGCAGTATTCGGAAGCGGTGACTTCCCGCCTGGAAACGTGCCTGGATCCGGTCATTGCCATTGATCCATCAGGACGTATTTACGTTGCCTGGGCACAACGAGAACTGGATGGCTGGGATATTTATTACCAGTTTCGCGACGTCGGATTAAGCTGGTCCAAACCGGTAAAGCTTACCTCCAAAGCTGGTTCCTGTCAGCAGCTGGTCGCCCAGACTGATTCACTAGGCAAAGTCTGGCTCGCCTGGCAAACCTGGATGGATAATCATTATGACATCATGGCAGCAGTGATCAATGATGAGAAGCATGCCTGGAAATCACCCGGTCCACTCGCAGATCATCCGCAGGACTGTGAAGGGCGATGGTTCCCGGCACTGGCAGCAGATCGCCAGGGGAATCTGTTTGCGGCATGGTCTGTGTTCCGCAATGGTAACTTCGTGATCGAAGCGGTGAAAGTGCATGAAAACAAACCAAAAAGCCACCCTGTTTATCTCTCTGAGGCGGGTAGAAATGCCTTACGCCCAGCACTGGCCTGTGATGCGAATAACCTTCTTTGGGTGGCCTACGAAGAGAGCGAAACCGTTAGTGGCTTTGGCAACGCTCAGTTGCCAACTTCTTCGATAAGGATTCGGACTCTACGTCAAGACGGTTCACTCGACGAAAGACCACTGATCAAGACTCCATCCGTACTAAAAGGCATCATCCAGAAAAACCGCTGTTACCGCCCACATCTTTCCTTCTCCAGCAGCAATATGCCCGTTGTTGGATTTCAAACACCCGGCGGATTGTATGCATCGTACTGGACCTCTTCGGGTTGGGCTGAACCCATCGCACTGAGCACAGGGAACAAGAATCCCTTCTCTCACTCCCTTGTCTTGCATCAGGCAAATCATCTCGTTGGCCTGGAGGAAGTGGTTGATAGCAAAGGTCGAGTGCGATTATCCTTCGCCTCGCAACCTGTCGTGTTAAATGCTCTGGAGATTCCCCCTGCGCCTGGTACCAAAGCTGTGGAATCCAAATCAGAGAATCCCTGGAAAGCTTTTTCAGAACTGGCCCGATTGTTCCGTAAGCGATCTGATGACTTGATTCTCAGCAAACGCTACCTGCTACGAGGTTTGACACTTCTTCCTGAAGGCGTTGCTGCACTTGGATATGATCCCTGGTTGATGGCAGCCTTAGCCACAGAACAGGCCTTATATGACTGGGTCATCATCCCCAATCTGGAACAGGTACCACTGGTCCGACAATGGGAAAATGCATTGAGGGCCCATGCCATTAACCAAACTTCTGATCGCAATTTTCTGGTTGGCTATTATCGCCCGCTCGCAGGTCAGCGTGAACCGCTGCTGCACATCGACACTAAAAAAGATGAGTGGCCGCTGCCTCCCATTACCCGCCTCGATGATTTCCGAAAACCCAATGACAAGCCGGTGCGTATCAGCCAGTTGCAGACTACGGATCGCAATATGATTCGACAGTATGTTAATCAGCGACAAAGGCTCGGGTTCTCTCTGACCGAAGAATGGCAACAACTCGCCACCCAAACGCAGCCCACTTCCGGCGACTCCCTGAGCGAATCTCTGGAAAGTGTTTTATTGCCCTTGTGGCGTCCAAGTGAACGCGCAGGCAGCGCAAAACCACTTGCCATGCGCGTCGTCGCCATGGCTAATGGAAAATCGTACGATCATCTGCTGGAAGCATTGCGGGAACGACATTTCTACATGGCTACCGATGACATCTATTTACAGGTTCGCTGCGGTAAAAACCTGCCTGGCGATATCTTTCAGTCATCGTTCAGACCAACAATCAGCCTTATCGCACAGGGTACCAGCAAACTGCAATCTGTCGAAATCTGGCAGGACAACAAAATGGTCAAGAATGAAACCCCACCCGGGCAGGCTTCCATTCTCGAGTACACCAGCAACGTTGCTGACAGACAATGGCACAGTTATTCCGCTCGCATAGTGCAGGAATCAGGCGCAGAAGCCATCGTGCAACCATTCTGGATCAGGTATATACCTTAAAAGGTTCTTTTTGGGTTAAGATTCCAATCATCCTTGTCTTTTCGCATCATTACAAAACACAGGCATGGAAAGCTGTTCCACAACTACCATCCAAAAATCATGACAAAAATGTAAATGATATGCTTGACCGTCGTTTTTGAAGGACTATCTTATAGATATGCGTAATGAGATTCAGTCTCAATAACAAAAGACTTGCACATGTTGCCTCTTGAATGTCTGCAATGCAACGAGAAGGCTGAAGTAGCCGATGTGGTTGGCGATCCATCATGGGTTGCGCGTATGGCTGACCTCGGCTTGCATCATGGTGCCCGGGTTCGCATGGTGGCACCAGGTTCACCGTGCATGTTTGAACTGGGCCAGTGCCGATTATGTCTGCGAACTGATCAATCCAACTGCATCTATGTGCGCCCACTAAATGAGTTGGAACGTGCTGCCACTTCCTGAACTAGCCCTGAACACCCCTGCTACCATTACGAGCATGACGGGGTCAGATTACATCACCCAGCGATTGCTTGAACTGGGGCTGCTGGAAGGCGATACCGTTGAGATCATTGGCGTTGCGCCGTTGGGCGATCCGCTGGAAATCCAAAGTCGACACGGGATCATCAGCCTCCGCCGCAATGAGGCTGCCCGTATCCATGTTGAACCTGCCACTCGTTCTGCTTGACCCACACCACACATGGTTGAAAAGAAACAACGTACCCTGACAATTGCACTGGTGGGTAACCCCAATACCGGCAAGACGACGTTGTTCAATGCGTTGTCCGGTCTACATCAGAAAACGGGCAATTACCCCGGCGTGACAGTTGAGAAGAAAACCGGCACGCTGCAGGAAGGTGTTGTCACCATTCACCTGATTGATCTTCCAGGCACCTACAGCCTGGCGGCTCGAAGCCCGGATGAACTGGTGACGGTTGATCTTCTACTCGGTCAGCAGCCCGGCGAGTCAAAGCCTGATCTGATCTTGAACATTGTTGATGCCACTAATCTTGAACGCCATTTATTCCTGACTACGCAACTGATGGATTTGGGAATACCCATTATCGTTGCGGTCAACATGATGGATATGGCCAGAAATCAGGGTATCAAACTCGACCTGGAGATCATTGGACAGCGACTTGGCTTACCAATGTATCCGCTGGAAGCCCATCGCAAAACGGGGCTCAAAGAACTCCGTTCTGCATTAATATCTCCGAATTGCCACACACCAAAACCCCCAGCATTTCCTGATGCATTCTGTCAGGAACGGGAACAATTACAAAAACACCTGGCTTCAGTCCTGAATCAAACTGTTATTCATCCAGCAATTGTGAACCGACTTTTGATTGACAAACAAGGCGCCATCGAGGATCGGTACCGTCAATCTTTGGGATCAAGTCTGCAGGAAGCTCGTCAGCGATTAGATCAGGCAGGTTGCAGTGTACCTCAAATAGAGGCGCGCACACGATACGGATACCTGAGGCAAGTTGTTCAGAATGCGATTGAGCGCCAAGTCGCTTCGAATCGTGATGTCATCTCACGCATTGATCGCATCGTTACTCATCGTGTGTGGGGTCTTCTGATCTTTCTGTTGCTGCTCTTTGTTATCTTTCAAGCCATCTACCTGGGCGCTGCACCGTTACAGGATGCAATTGGAAATGGAATTAAAACCGTCGGCTCCTGGGCCAGTGGCTGGCTCGATCCCGGACCACTCAAAAGTCTGATCGAAGAAGGCATCTTTGCCGGCGTTGGCGGCGTACTCGTGTTCCTGCCTCAGATTCTCATCCTGTTTCTGTTTCTGGCCATTCTGGAAGATGGTGGCTACATGGCACGCGCTGCCTACCTGATGGACAAGATCATGTCTAGATGCGGCTTAAGTGGAAAGTCGTTCATTCCCCTGCTCTCTTCTTTTGCCTGTGCCATTCCAGGCGTCATGGCTACGCGGGTTATCGAAGATAGACGAGACCGTTTGGCAACCATGCTGGTCGCACCTCTGATGAGCTGCTCCGCCCGGCTGCCAGTCTATACGCTCCTTATTGGTGCGTTTATTCCTCTGAACACGATGCTGGGTAACAGGCTGCCCGGTTTGGTATTGTTCTGCATGTACCTGATCGGACTGATTGTAGCGCCACTCGTTGCTCTGATTCTGAAACGTACCGTCCTGAAAGGCGAAACACCTGTCTTCATCCTGGAGTTGCCACCCTATCGCTGGCCTTCGCTTTTTTCGGTTTTGCACCGCATGCTGGAACGAGGCTGGGCATTTATCCGCAGGGCGGGGACCTTCATTTTAGCCAGTATGATCATCGTATGGGCTTTACTCTATTTCCCTCACACTGATGACCAGGGAGTGCAATTCGATGTGCAACTTGCAGAATTGCAGGAGAAGCATGAATTGCTGGTTAAGGCGATGAAAACTGAGGAAGCACAGCAACTGGAAATGCGCATCAAACAGTTACAGGGGCAATGGAAACGCCAATCGTATCTGGGGCGGGTTGGACATGCTCTGGAACCGATGGTAACTCCACTGGGCTGGGACTGGCGTATCGGCACAGCGGCCCTGGCGAGTTTTCCTGCTCGTGAAGTAATGGTAGGGGTACTTGGCATTCTTTTCGATGTGGGAGAAACCGACGATGAAACTCAGGAAACTCTGGGAAAACAACTGCAGGAAACAGTTCGCGATGATGGAAGCGGACGACGACTGTTCAGTCTGGCGACGGCACTGTCGATTATGGTATTCTTTGCCTTGTGCTGCCAATGTGCTTCCACCCTGGCAGTGATTGCGCGTGAAAGCAACTCCTGGTACTGGCCTGCATTGACCTTTATCTACATGACTTTGTTAGCCTATGTTGCAGCATGGGCAACTTATCAGACTGCATCCTGGCTGGGGGCATCATGAATGCCGAATGGCAATGGTTTCTGACGATGCTGTGCATTGTACTGGCAGTTGCCTATTGCCTCCTGCGCAGTTGGAAAAGCTGGCGAAACCTGCGTTCTGGCGGCTGTGGTAACACTTGTGGCTGTCAGGGTAAACCTCCAAATAATCATTCCATCCCATTTATTGATTCACAAGCTATTACGAGCAAAATCAGGAATCGACAGCAGAACACTGCTGTTCATTCCTGACTAATGACCTTGAGAATGTCATACGAAGATGACTAAGGGTACCGATTCATTTCTTGGCAGGTTGTGCCTGTTGTTGATGCTGTTTTAATAATTCATCTGCTGCTGCTTCCTCGACATATTTCTGCAGGTGCTTTTCAAAGAGTTCCATAGATGGTTCGCCTTCCCAGACATGGCGAAAAACGCCTTTACCATCGATGATGAACACTGTCGGAGAGCCTTTGACACCAAAAAATCTGGCAAGTGATGTTTTGTCTGGCTGAGTGCTGCGAACATTTCTTCCAGGCACTTCGTTGTTGCGCATACCCTGGTCAATTTCCTCTTTGCTGATGTCGGTATTCACTCCGACGATGACCACATTACGATCCTGATATTTTTTATAAATGTCGTTGAATTCCCTGAACATTTTCAGGCTATGCGGATCCCAGAACCCCCAGAATTGGAAGATGATCACCTTGCCTGCATAATCTTTGAGCTTGAAGGTATTGTTATCAAAATCGGTTATGGCAAGCTCAGGCACCCTGCTACCTGCACTGAAACTCAGCGTCTCGCCTTTCATGGTGAACCGCATGGATGGATCAATTTCCACCGGTGCTTTCCTGCCTCCGGAGGTGATGAGAAAAATGGTCAAACCGGGAATCAGAATGGCTGCCAGGACAGCAACAATAATGATGGTCTTCGTAGATAGTTTCTTATCCAGCTTGATATTCTTGGTGGCTACTTTCAGCCTGGTCGTCTGGCCCTTGGCTTCGATCTTGGTACTGTGTGATGCAATGGATTGTGAGTTCCCCATGATGGGAACCGTAGGCTGCAGCGAACCGGTAGAACGCCCCAGGTTACCGCTGGTAAGTGAACCACTGGCCAGGTTTCCGCTGCCGAGGTTGCCACTGTGCAGACCAAGCGCCATTCCACTGGGGGGGCCAGCCAGGTTGGGATTCATGGGATAACTGTTAACACCTGAAATCGGTTGAGATGTGTTGCTGATAAACGGGCTCAGTGCACTGGCAACTTCACTGGGTACGCTGAATCGGTGTTCAGGACGCTTAGCCATCATCTTGTTGATGATGTGAGAAACACCTTCCGGAACTTCAGGATTAAGTCTGCTTACCGGTGTAGGCATCTGCATCTGGTGCTGAAGGAGTTTCTGTGCTGTCGTGCCTTCCACGGGGGGTTTACCCGTGATCAGTGAATAAAGTGTCGCGCCCAAACTGTAAATATCTGCTCGAATGTCTACCATATTGTTGGCAATAGCCTGCTCGGGGGCTATGTAATCAATCGATCCCATGATGTCTTTGCCATCAGAGAGATCCTGCGTCAGATTATCCTGCGAAATCTGGAACGAACGAGCGAGTCCCAGATCAAGAATTTTAACCTGCCCGCCCTTATCAACCAGAATGTTGGCAGGTTTGATATCACGATGCACCATGTTACGCTCATGAGCATGCTGTAAGCCTTTGCAGGCCTGCACGACGATGTTCAGCGCCGTCTTCCAGGGTAATGGCCCCTTGGTGTCTAGATACTTCTGAAGATTAGTACCATCGATATACTCCATCACCAGGTAATGCATTCCCTGATGTTCACTGACATCGAAGGCTTTAACCACATTGGGGTGATCAAGTGCTGCTGCAGCGCGGGCTTCTCGATAAAAGCGTTCCAGTGCCAGCTTGTCTCGTGTCTTGTCTTCAGGCAGAATCTTGATGGCTACTCGACGTTTGAGCTTTTCATGCTCTGCCATGTACACGATGCCCATGCCGCCCGAACCGATCTTCTCCATCACGCGATAGGCGCCAATCACCAGGCCACGATATCTACCGGCCAGCAGGGATCGTGCTTGAAATGTCGTAATGAGTTTGTTCTTGACCAGGTATTCAGCTATCTTGGTCGGGTCTTCTGTTGTGCCGGTGTAACTGCTTAACGAAGCATCAAGTATGGAGTCTTCAACCAGTCCACTCTTACGCAGTGTCTCCAGAAATTGATTAGATGTGGCAACCGGCATAGGCTGCTTCTCCAGTGTTAGGCGGATACATGATCTTAACTTTTATCTTTAGCAAGATCAAACTTATACCATCAAATTGACATTATATCGAAGTTTTCAAATCGTTATTTTTCCAGGATCACTCTACGACCCTGAACTCGAATTTTCCCCTGAGCAAAAAGCCTGATGGCTTCTGGGTATGCTTCGCATTCTGCCGTAAATACCCGCTGGGCAAGGGTTTCTGCATTGTCGTTATCAAGGACGGGTACCGTTTTCTGCAGTATGATCGGGCCATGGTCAAACTCATTATCTGCAAAATGTACGGTGCAGCCAGTAACTTTCACTCCTGCCTCCAAGGCTGCTTCGTGAACATGATGACCGTAAAACCCTTTGCCACTGAATGCAGGGATCAGCGACGGGTGTATATTCATGACTCGATGGGTAAAGTCCTCGGGAATGGGTAAAAATTCCAAAAATCCTGCCAGGCATACTAAATCAGGCTGAACTGCACGAATCGCCCGATACATATTCTCGCCAAACTGTTCACGTGTTTTCCCTTTGCGGGGTACAATTTGGTGCGCAATTCCAGCCTGTTCAGCCCGCACCAGGCCATACACTCCCGGCCTGCTTGATATGACTGTCACGATCTGTGCATCAAGGGATTGCTGATTGATGCAATCAATCAGATTCTGCAGTGTCGTACCACCGGCGCTCAGCAATACAGCGAGCCGAATCGACATGGTTATCCTGACTTCCTGTGTTGGGCAGAGAGCATCAGCCCGGCAACATAGCCTGCTTTGAAACCAGCATCAATGTTCACCACCACCACGTTGGCAGCACAACTGTTGAGCATACCCAGCAATGCTGTTAGTCCCTGAAAATTTGAGCCATACCCAACACTGGTAGGTACTGCTATCACGGGGACAGCAACCAAACCGCCAACCACGCTGGCCAAAGCTGCTTCCATACCCGCCACGACGATTACTACATCGGCCTGTCGAATACGTTCGATCTGACCTAATAATCGATGCAGCCCGGCAACGCCAACATCAGCAATTAGTTCTGTCTCTATCCCCATTGCTTGAATGCTTTCCACGGCTTCATGAGCAACAGGTATATCAGCAGTACCTGCTGTCACAACAACAATTTTCCCAGGAACCGTTTCTACAGGCTTCGTGGTAAGCCAGAAAGTACGTCCCAGCCGGTTTTGTTTTGCATCGGGAAATAATTCCGCAAGTGCCAAGGATTGTGATTCATTGACTCTGGTTACCAGGCAGTTCTGTCCTGCCTGTTGCATCGTCTTAACGATCGCCAGCAGGGCATCAATGGTCTTACCTTCCCCGTAAATGACTTCGGGGAAGCCACATCGTTGTTGACGTGCCAGATCGAGTTGAGCAAAGCCGAGATCAGCACGAGCGGGATCGTTCATAGCTGGTGTCGATTCCCGTTCTGACTAACGTTCACCGAGTGGACGGTACACTTGCTTGCTGGGCGCAACATTGTCTTTCAGCCAATCATTCAATCCGCTGATTGAATCGGTGTTTTTGTTGGGATCATCAAAGAACTCAAGCAATGCCCGAACCTTGTTATTGAAGTTGTTGAGATACGAGGTTACGGGGCCTGTCGTTTTCTGGGAAGTGAATCCATCCAATGCTGTCTTCATACGCTGTGCCTGCAAACCCCACGCGAGCGGGCTTGCTGCGGCTTGACGACGAGCATTGGCTTCGGCACCCAGAACGGTAAAGAACCTTCCGAGTTGGAAGGCAGCATAATCGGGTTGATAACTCGGACTGTAATCGGTTCTCAATTGGCAGAGTGCCACCGCTGCATCGACCCGTTCGCGCAAATCTGGTTGCGGCACCAGTGCTGCATCGCCAGTTACAATCTTGCACAGTAACTCAGCAACCGGGCCTTCCTGCTTGTTTCCCTGTCGATCATCCACAATAAGTGGTCGGCGTCCTGCACCGAGAGCAAGTGCTGCAGCACGACGTACATAACGTACACCTGCCTGTTCTTCCCTGCTCATGAACTGCAGTCTGGTTTCCGGGACCCTGGTTCGACTTTCCAGCCAGTTGTAAACGCTGGTCAGTGCACTCTTCAATCGTGCCTGACCTTCCTTACTTTGAAACAAACCTTTAGCCTTCAGTTCAGTGCTGCCTTGCAATGCGAAGATTTCTTCCAACCCACGGAATGCATGAAGTCGTACTGCATCAATTTCCTGTGGATGCTCGATCACACGAACCAGTTCATCCACTACTGCTTCCTGGCCCCACTCAGCCAGTTTTGCCAGGACACGTACTGCATTAACGCGGGCAATAGGCATTCTGTTTGACAACACTACCCTGCAATGCTTGATGAATATTGGGGTCATGCTCCGGACGTTATCAACCTGGCGCTGTCGCATCGCTGCCATATCCTGGTCAGCTGCCTGTCCAGAAAACGGACGGGGTAGAAAGCGAGGATTGGTTTCTTCTGAACCAATCAGTTCTGCCATGATGGAACTGATCGTGCCTACTGCAGCTGGGTCGTGTTCTTTCTGTACCTCTTCCCAAGTCAGGCGATACAGGTAATACTTCAACACCTTATCCACAACTGCCTTATCAGCATTGCTTTGAATGACGTTGTCTATTTCGGGAGACAAGGCAAACCTTAGCACCGTGCTGATTTCACCAGACTTGGGGACATCCTTGTCTTCCACGTCAGCACGTTCAGCCGTTAATGCTGGAGCAGGTGGCTGGGCCACACCCAGAACAGTGATGAACAGGCCAACCAACAGGGCTGAAATATTTTTGAATGGCGCCAACACGGGAAATCCTCTGAAAGCTGATAACGGAATGCATCAGCAATTGATGTGTTATTCAGGCTAACTGCTTAGGTTCATCGCGTCAAGCACCAGACTTGCATCTCCGTGCATATTCACAAGAAATGCCATGTCGGATTATGACGGTTAGGGGGAGATGTCTGCCCTGTTCATTATAACAAGGCACAAGTGAACCCGCAGCACTCACTTCAGTTCCACCATGCTGCGATTCAGTTTTCCGTCCGCAACCGAGCATACAAAAAAGCCCTTTCCGGGGCTTCTGTCATGGTTGGCCCGTGCGAACGAACAACATTGGTTGGTAGTTAACACGGTTTGACCAAATTTCCTCTCGGTAAACCCATGGTAGTGCCCAGAATAGACGGCTTTCAGATTAAAGGAAGCGAATCGTTCCAGTAACGGTTTGGCATTCTGAAGGATAAACGGCACCCCAAAAACCAATGGAAAATGGGTGAATAAAATGGTTGGTTTGCTTTTATTCAAACGTGGAAGCTGGTCATCCAGCCATTGGAATGTTGCTTGCGGCGCTTTGACGTCTTTCGACTTCTGCCCTTCTGAAGTATCGAGGCCTATGAACTGCCAGCCTGCATGTTCAAAGTGGTAATTGATCTGCTTGGGAAAGAGTTGATCAAAGCTGGTACGATCGGAGGGTCCCTGATAATCGTGGTTGCCTACCACCACATGATAAGGAAACGGTAGCGTTTTCAGGATGTCGCGAATGACGCCGTTCTGTTGCTGCGTACCATGTTCCGTCAAATCACCACTGATCAAAACGAAATCAATTTTCTCAGGCTGCGATGTCATGGCTTTCACCATGCGTTCAAACCAGGGCACACATTTCTCATTGAAGTAATGCAAGTCATTGACTGCTACAAAATGAAAAGAGCCGGTATTTACCTCTTTAGCGTCAAGTACACCGGGCCACATACCTGCGGCCAGAAGAGTCTGAAGTGATCCTTGGACAAATTGTCTACGGATGTGTTTCATGTGACATGCCTGTCTGATAAGAGTCGTTCCACATACTTGGCAAGTATATCCACTTCGAGATTAACCTTATCGCCTGGCTTGAGCTGACCAAGATTGGTTACCTCGAGCGTATGTGGTATCAAGGCAATACTGAATTCTAAGTCAGAGACATTTACCACCGTGAGGCTGACGCCGTTGATTGTGATAGATCCCTTGGCAACTGCATAACGTGACAGTTCACCAGGCAACTCAAAATGAAATAACTCCCAGTTTTGGTCAGGTTGGCGTCGAAGGAGTATTCCAACTCCATCGACATGTCCTTGCACCCAGTGCCCTCCCAGCCTATCGCCCATTTTCAATGCACGTTCCAGGTTCACCATGCAGCCCGGCTTAAGATCAACCAGGTTTGTGCGGCGGAGAGTTTCAGGAGCAAGTTGAAATGTGGACTGTTGCTGATCCTTTGTAACAACTGTCAGACAAACGCCATTGACAGCAATACTCTCACCCATCTTGATGGTTTCATCAAACATGTTGGATTGGATGACCAGCTTGTTGCCGTCTTCATTCGGCAGAAATTGAACGACTTTTCCCTGTGTTTCAACTAAACCCGTAAACATGAATTCTCTCAAGGGGTGTCAAGAATCAGCGTAACCGGCCCATCATTGACGAGTGAAACCTGCATGGATGCCCCGAAAATACCTGCCTCCGTTTGTATGCCAAGCATCCGGCAGGCATCCAGGAAATACTGATACAAAGGCTCGGCGATCTCTGGCGAAGCCGCTTTGGTAAAACTCGGACGACGTCCCTTCTGACATTCGCCGTAGAGCGTAAACTGGCTGATCACCAGCAATTGCCCTTGAATATCAACCAAGCTGATATTCATTTTACCTTCCTGATCTGGAAACAGGCGCAAACTGACAATTTTTTCCGCAAGCCAGTCAGCTCGCATCGGTGTATCGTCTAGGGCAATTCCTAAAAGTACAACAATACCTTGTTGAATCTGCCCAACGATACTCCCATCAACACTGACGTGGGCCTGACTGACGCGCTGGAGAATCGCTCGCATAAAATTACTTCTTCGATTGTGATACCTGTATCTTGCGCTCTACCAGGCATTCATTCCAAGCATACAGTTGTAATCTGTACTCACCTGCACGGGGAAAAGTTACGTCTGTCAAAAAACCAACCACTTCCGCAGTCATGCGTGGATCGCTAAATTCCACTTCAAAAACCGAATCGTTAATGGGTTCATATTCTTCCTCTGCATCCACAATCTTCACGCGGATTGGCACTTTGCCATGCCCGTTGGTGACGACTGCGTAAACCGCCATCATCGGAACTTTGATCGGAAAGCTGGGGGTAAACAGGTTGGCGAAGCATCCGATGAGTGTTGCTTTGCCTGTACTGGTATCCCGGTGGATGTAATCACAAACCAGAAACGATAATGCTTTGGGAGGAGGAGGGGTTCGTTTTTTACGCGCTGCCATTTGTGCTTAAACCTTTCTCTGCTTCCAGGTGACCACACATGGAAGTCATGCAGGTCGGGTGCCTCGGTTTGCGTGTATTCACGCTAACCGTGGCAATTCACCGCGTAGTTACTTTTGCGGGCTAACTTCGTCGTGTCATTATAGCTTTAATTGCTTGACAGTCCTGTAAACCATGAATCAGCAAGTTGATTTCGTCTACAATAATTATTTACCCTCAATCATTGCGAGACAGTCATGTCAGCTTTGCTGGATCGTTTCTGTCGCTATGTGCGCATCAACACCCAGGCACAGGATGGCACGGGCAAGTATCCCAGTTCCGCAGGTCAGTGGGACCTGGCAAAGATGCTAGTGCATGAACTGAAAGAGATGCATGCTCACGACGTTGTCTTGACCGAGCATGCACTCGTATTTGCGACCATACCTGCCACGGTCCACCATCATGCACCAACCATCGCCTGGCTGGCTCATATGGATACCTCACCCGAATTCAGTGGAGCTAATGTCAAACCTGTAGTGCACCATCATTATGATGGTGAAGACATCGTGCTGCATGGCGACCCGACACAGGTGATTCGTGTCAAGGAATGTCCTGAACTGAAAGACCTGGTCGACAAAACCATCATCACTGGTGATGGCACCACGTTGCTTGGTGCAGACGACAAAGCTGGCGTCGCAGTCATCATGACAGCAGCAGCCTACCTGCTGGCTCATCCAGAGATTCCACATGGCACCATTCGACTGTGCTTTACCTGTGATGAAGAAATAGGGCACGGCGTGGATCATCTGAATCCCGCACGACTGGATGCGGTTGCAGCGTACACACTGGATGGCGCCAAGACTGGAGAGTATGAAGGAGAAACATTCTCTGCAGACAAAGCTACTGTTACCTTTAAGGGAGTTGTAATTCACCCAGCTCTGGCAAAAGGCCGTATGATCAATGCCATCAAGCTGGCAGCAGATTTTATTGACAAGTTGCCTAAGGATCGTTTCTGCCCGGAAACCACGGATGGCAGGGAGAGCTTTGTACACCCAGTTACCATTCAGGGTGGTGTAGCAGAAGTCACGCTGCAATTTCTATTGCGAAGTTTCAATACCGCAGAACTCGCTGACCAGGCTGCTTTTCTTAAACGATTGGCTGAAGAAGTGGTCGCACCCTTTCCTCCCGCCCGCGTTGAAATGGTTGTTGAAAAACAATACCGCAACATGGCAGATGGTATGGATCGGGAACCTCGAGCCATTCCCTACCTCGAGAAGGCAATAGCGCGAGCAGGTTTAGTCCCGCGTAAACTCAGCATTCGCGGTGGTACCGATGGATCTCGACTTACTGAACTTGGAATACCCACTCCAAACCTCTTTACCAGCGAGCATAACATCCATTCTCCCCTGGAATGGGCCTGCCTGGAAGAAATGGAGGAGGCGGTCAAAGTTCTCGTAGAGTTGGCCAAAGTCTGGGGGGAAGAATAATTGGCTCCTCCCCTACTAAGGGCTAATGGGAGGTTGGGTGGGGTTCTTCGTCTTCTCCTATCTCCCCTTGTGGGAAAGGGTTGGGTGAGGGGGTTCTTTTGGTTAGTCGCTCTTGACCTGCAACAGCACTTGAAGTTGCGGACATCAATTGATTAACATGACTGCATCAGCATGGAGGCTGATACATGCCAGGCAACAGCAATATTATTCAATCATTCGGTACTCGCTTTCCACTTTCCAAAGTTGGAATCCTTAACCTATTTCTTTTGTCGCTACTCGCAGTCCCTACTCTCAACAGTCTGATTCACCAGTGGGAAATCAACCCTGATTACGCACATGGATGGTTCCTGTTGCCTTTCACCATCTATCTGGTGGTTCGAGCCCGACCATGGCTAACAGCGGATAAAACCGGCCTCGGATATGGTCTAGCCTCGGTAACCTTCGGTGGATTGATACATCTGTTTACGCTGGTCGTTCCCTGGCTACTAATTGATTATGTTGGATGGTTCTTCATCCTATTCGGCATGGCAACCAGCCTCTGGGGAAGCAGGGCTGCAAATCGCATTGCACCAATATTATGCTTCGGTGTGCTGATGTTCCCGTTGCCAGCGCCATTGCTGAACACCAGTGCCATGCTGCTACAGGACCTGGTTGCAATACTGACAGAATGGGCAATCAATTGTTTCAGTGTCTGTCTGCGACGAGGCCATCTGCTTTATCTGGCAGGTCTGGATGAGCCAGTTTCGGTGGCAGTGGAATGCAGTGGCATCAGACAGGTGCTTGTTTTTGTTGCAATCGCCTGGGGCATGTCGTTTTATCTTCGTAGGTCAGCATTACGAAAAGTGCTTCTGATATTGTCAGCTCTGCCGATGGCCATTCTCGCCAACATGGTTCGCGTAATGGCACTGACAATGATTGCACGTTTCTATGGAACTGCCAGCATCAAGGGGATGCTGCACGATCTGCCCATGCTGATTACGTTGCCCATCGGCGGAGTAATGCTCTGGCAACTCTTCCGCGTGTTGCAAACTTCCCATGTTCCAGAAAACACGTTGTCATTAAGACAGGAACCATCGCACCCGAAAAAACATTGGTTTCTTGTCATACTTCTTTCGTTTCTTCTGCTTTGCCAATGGGCTATTCAATATCATCTGCTGCAAGTGCCGAAGCCAACAGGCAAATCCATATCGTTTGCAACGTTGCCAACTCATCTCGGCTCATGGACTGCTCATCCGCATCCCGAAATCGACAATGTGAAACAGAAAAGTGAATTTGCCGATGATCTGTTTCTGCGAGCTTATGTGAATGACCTTGGGCAGGCTGCTGCGGTCTATCTGGTCTACTCTGCCACTGGCCAGGATAGGCGGCATCATCCAGAAATCTGTTTGCGCGATGCTGGCGGTGCAATGGAAATCAAAAGTGATCGCATGCAGATTCCCATCCAGTCAAATGCTGGATTATATGCTGAACGCTTCCGCTATGTTCGAAACAGGCAAACCACCACCGTCTACTACTGGCATTACACTATCATGCCAACTGAACTCAACACCTTGACCGCACTCCAACGTGTGCATCTGCGACAACAGGAAGGCTGGCCCAGTGTTACCGTGCAGGTACAAACCAACATGGACGACCCTCATGCATTACGAATGATTGAAATCTCGTTGCTGCCGACACTGCATGCCAAACTGCAAGAACTGTTGCCTGACAAAACCATTTCGGGTAGTGCCAGGTTGTCGATTCGTTTTCTACAGTAGTGTAGTAGAATGACTTTGACTTACTTACATTCCACGCACCATGCATCTCACCTTTACTCTTCATGGTCAACCGTACCACTATTACCAAGCTGGCCAGACCGGCCCGATACTTCTCATGGTGCATGGGTTTCCACTAAGCCACCTGCAATGGCAGCCGCAGATCGATTACTTCCAGAAACAATGTCGCGTGGTGGTTCCTGATCTTCGCGGACTGGGCAAAAGCAATTCAGGCACCGATCCAAACCTCACCATTTCCATGGAAGATCACGCCGATGATCTCATAGCCTTGCTGGATCATCTACAGATCACGGAACCCGTGATTCTGATGGGTTTATCCATGGGAGGTTACATCGCCTGGCAAATGCTCCGTAAGTACGCTTCTCGCATCAAGTCACTAGTAATGTGCCATACGCGTGTGATTGCCGATACGCCAGAACAATCACAGGCACGCATCAAGCTGGCTGCAGAAACTTGCCAGAAGCAGACAGCTCAGTTAGTCGAAGATGTCATGTTCCCCAGAATCCTTCCGCCGCATGCTCCAGCTTCACTGGTTGAACTGCTTAGAAAAATGTCACGAACAACAACGCCAGAAGGATTGGCTGCCAACCTGCGTGGAATTGCTTCGCGACAGGCTTCGGATGATCTACTGCCCAAGATCAATATGCCCGCCTTGGTCATCAGTGGCGAATTCGATGCCATCTCCTCACCCCAGGAAATGGGAGACTGGGCCAGGAAAATGGCAAATCATCGATTCATAGCCATTCCAGGCGTAAGCCATCTCTCGCCGCTGGAAGCTCCTGACTTATTCAATCGACATCTTGAAGAGGCCCTTCCGTGGTTAACTGGACCGAAGAACTGCTGATGTGGGACGACCCGTTTGGGTTGGTCTTCATTGGTGGCGATCTCGAACCAGATTCGCTACTGGAAGCGTATCGACGGGGAATTTTTCCGTGGTTCAATGAAGATGATCCACTTCTCTGGTGGTCACCCGATCCCCGTGCCATCTTTGAGATTGATGCAGTTCACGTCAGCAGGCGTTTGCAGCGGATCATCAGGCAGCAACGATTTACCGTCACCATCAATCAAGACTTTCCACAGGTCATGCATGCCTGCAGCCAGCGTGAGGAAGGTACCTGGATCACGTCTGACATGTTCGCTGCCTATTGCAAGCTGCACGAACTCGGCTTCGCCCACAGTGTGGAAGCTTGGGATCACGGAGTTCTTGCTGGTGGCATTTATGGCGTTGCCCTGGGAGGATTTTTTGCAGCGGAATCCATGTTTCATTCAGTCAGCAACGCCGGCATGGTGGCATTTGCAGCACTGGTTGATCGCTTGCGAGAACGGGGATTCCATATGTTTGATACGCAGATCGCTACCGATCACACCAGACAACTCGGAGCAATTGACATTCCACGCACCGCATATCTACAGCGGCTTGAATCCGCATTAAATGTCCGAACCCGATTCGATGACCGTTGATTTCGTACGTCGAGCGTTCAACTTGCGGCGAATCAACGAGATAACATGCATCATCTCACTTTTCATGGTCAGATAAAAGAATGCCGCGGTAGCAAGAAACGCCAACGGAACGCACCAGGGTCGCCAGGCATCTGGTGTATAGGCAGATGCAAGCGACATTGCGAGAAGCCAGGAAAACGCTGCCAACTGTACGACAATGGCGAACCATGTGAGATATCCTGATCGAAAAAGGATCAGCGATGTTACACTCAAACTGAGAAATGTACCGATAAAGTAGGCTAATCCGATTCCGATTGCTCCCCAATCCTTGAGCAACCAGGTAATGGCAATTAACAGAACCCCGAACAGAATCTGAATCAGATTCTGCAGCCAAACTCGATTTAATGAAATTAAAGTCTGCGTTGTCAGCGTGGCAATACCACCATAAGCGGCGAAAGCCAGCATCGTCAGAAAGACATTCCAATCTGCTGCGAAAGTACGGCCAAACAAAGCCATAACATAGGGCCCGGCAAAAGCCAGCATGGCATGGATTGGCAGTATCAAACAGGCTGCCAACTGAAAACTTCTTTCAATGGCACGCTGTGCTTTACGCTGGTATTGATGCCTGTCTTCCTGAGATTCCGCTCGCAATGCATGACTGACCAGCGATGTTACCAGGGGAACCATCGGCTGGGACACGACTCCACCCAGAAGGGTAAGCAAAGGCCTGAACTGGTCTGCAGCATAGAAAAGTGCGATTTGCATGCGGTTGGTGGCGTGCTCTACCAGGACAACACTGATCCAGCCTGCAGGCAGAACGATAAATCCCGCCAGCAAAGTAGGCAGGCAGAATTCAACAAGAATTCGCCGATGCGACCATATCGCAGACCAGGGTTCCCACGGCCAGGAAAGCAAATCCCAAGCCTGATACCAGGCAAGCAAGACAGTCATCAGGAAGCCAATGGCAGTTGCCCAGATAGCACCATCCAGCCCGGCCTGCGGTATCAGCCAGACTGTAAAGATCAGCATCACGACATTCTGACTGAACGATGCCAGAGTCGCAGCACGATACCGCTGCATGCCGATAAGCAAACCCAGCACTAATCCGGATGGGGTTTGTGTTCCCAAAATCAAAACAGACCATCGTAACGGCACCAGTAGATCAGGAACTGTTTTAACCAGAAATGGCGCAAGGACATACAGCGCTATCATGGATATTACCGTAGTGGTTAATCCTACAAGCGTAATGAACTGACTGATAGCTCGCGTATTGGAAAGTGAATGATCGCGATGCATTGCGACAAATCGTGTAGCTGCCATGCCGAGCGAAAACCCGGCAATTTGAGCGAACATACCAATCGTAGAGATGATGAACCCGTAACCGCCAAATTCATCGCCAGTTAAAGTGCGTGTGCGGATGATGGTGATAATCAAGGCAAGGACTTTGCCCGCAATATCCCCCAACGCCAGGATGATAGCTGCATAGAGCAACTGTTCACCTACGGAATGTGCTGGCTGAGATGTGGGAGGCGCTGAACTCAAGGGAATACTCAAACAAGATATATCAGATTTGTTATGATATGGAGTCTATTCAACCGCATGACTGCTATGATCGAGATGTCAGAATGTGTCTGACCTGTTCCAACAAGTCTACGTAGGATTTTCCTCTGGCAGTCATCTGGATGCATCTGAATTGCACATCCTGAGGTTGAATGTCTACCTCCAGATGTTCTGGGGGAAGCAAAGGCTTAATGCGATCAGCCCACTCTATCAGACAGACCCCTTGCCCTACGAAGTATTCAAATGCACCGAGATCTTCGAAATCCTGCAGTTGCTTCAATCGATAAGTATCAAAATGATAGATCGGCAAACGGGCCTGATACTCATGCAGCAACGTGAATGTAGGGCTGGTTACTTGGTGAGGATCAGCAATCTGCAGCCCCTTGGCTATGCCCTGAGTTAGCAGTGTTTTTCCCGCACCCAGGGGACCCTTGAGTGCCAGAACGCTGCCTGGAAATAACTGTTCACCCAGACATATACCCAAACGCAGTGTCTGCTCAGGCGAGTGACTGACATACTCCCATGATTGCGTCATGTTACCGCGACCACCTGCTTGTCTGGTTCCTGTGGAGATTGCTCAGGCACATCTGTCGCATGCAGTAGTTTCTTCAATTTCTGAACTCGATTGGTTCGAACACGAATCCATTTCCAGGTGAACATCCAGAGGAAAACCGAGAAGACAGCGTAGGCAGCAATCAATGGATAGGGTGACACTTGAAAGATCGCACGATCCGAATCGGTCATGCCCCAGCGAAATACCTGGGTAACAGGTGTTGCATACAGAAGGAATTGGCCAAGATCGTTATACTCTTTCATTCGTGGCTGGCTTAAGATGGCTCCAATCATGACCGGCGCCAATAGGAAAAAGAGCAACACCATAATGAAGTAGGCTGCAGCATACTTGCGGGATATGAGTTGAAATGCCTGGAACAACAAGCCAAGGAAGATAATCGTTGCCGCTGCGGTCAGACAGCCCTCCAGCAAAAAGCCGGGATCAGTAAGTCCATCTGGAATTATCAGACACATCAAGCCTACGCCCAAGGTAGCGCTAAGTAAATTAACAGGCAAAGCAAGTGTATTGGGAGCACGATCCTGCAATAGGGAATCTCGCACGAACTCGTGTTGCTTACGGAATCGCCAGATCCACGTCATGATCCAGTCAGCACGCGGCGTCAAGGTTACCAGGTAAATAATGGACACTGCTACATGAAATAACAGAAACAGTCCAACGAGTTGCTGCAGAGACTGCCCCGCTCCACCCAGTACCAGGTAACTGCTATGGCAACTTCCCAAGAGGCCTGCCAGCACCAGATCAACCAGCAAGATGCAGAGATAGCCACGAATCTTTCCGAGCGGTGTCGCATCAACACACTCTAATCGCCGGGCCATGATGGTCAGAAAGAACCATGCGGCAACGATGTGTGCTATCGGCGTAAAAACCAGGCAGGGAATACTCCAGGAAAACCAGTAGAACCGTGCGAGCCAGGGATCCTCCGCTGAAAAACCTGCGTAGGCTGTGAGAGGTGAAAACAAGGCGCCAATGCTGGAACGCCGGGGATCATGCAGATAACTGAGTGCATCGCCAGATGCAAACGAACTGTAAGTGAGCAGCCCCACCACTGCCATGAAGATGCCAAAGCCCGGCGCTGCTCCAGTGCCTTTGGCTGTAGTAATCTGCAGTGTGTTCTGGATGGCACACGAGCCTAACAGAAAAAGAAAGGTTAAGAGTTGCAACCAGCTTAATAACAGTTCCACCAATCCAACACCTGGCACACCATTGAGCAGTGTGAACACCCCAATGGGTATGGCAGCAATTGCCAAGAGGTATGACATCACCGGGATGCCAAGCAGTTTGCCCAACAGAATATCCCAGGGACCAACTGCTGCAATCCGCTGAAAGTCGAGCGTCTTGTTCATCACTTCGTTCTTCAGTGACCCTCCAGCCTGGCCCAGCATGAGCAGCCCGGAAACAAAACACTGTCCTCCAAACAGGATCAGCAGAAAAATCTTGTGCGGGTTTGCTTTGAAATTGGGGATCAACGTAACGTAATACTGCCAGCCCATCAGGCCCATCACCAGAATGATGATATAGAGCGAAACATTAAGCAGCAGGTTGCCACGCCGGGCTCGCAGCATGAACGCTGTACCTACTAGTGGATTGTTCCAGGGTACCAATGCCATAATGGAATCCCGTTAACTGGTTCGATGACCAGATATTTTCATGTAAATGTCTTCGAGATTGTCGTTCTTCACTGCCAGGGAGATCAGAGGAATTCCCTGATGCACCAGATGTTGATGTAGTGCAGGCAATTCCTCCCGAGCGCCGTGCCAGCGACCAATGATGCGCCCCTGCACCAGATCTACCTGCTGCACCGTCGGATGCGTTTTTAGAATGTTGAGAAGGGTATCAGGTGGACCGAGGACTTCCAGCTCCAATCGCAATGCTGGTTGCAATTGCTGAAGAATATCAGTGACCTTGCCGCTTGCCAGCAATTCGCCACGTTCGATAATCGCAACCGAGGTACAGAAATCCGCCATCTCAGTAAGAATGTGACTGCTGATCAGAATGGTACGACCCAACGCAATCAACTGCTTGAGCATTTCACGAAATTCAATGCGCCCAGCCGGGTCCATTCCGCTGGCAGGTTCATCGAGCAGTAACACCTCGGGTTGATGAATCAGAGTCTTCGCCAGGCAAAGCCTCTGCCTCATGCCGCGAGACAGCCCTTTGATTTCAGCATCCTTCCGTTCACGCAGGCTAACCAGTTCAAGCACTTCGTCAACCAGCTTATCTCTTCTCTCCATGGAAGTGATGCCATAACAGCGGGCGAAGTGATCGAGATATTCCCAGACCAGCATGTCTTCATACACTGCAAAAACATCAGACAGGTAGCCCAGGTATTTGTGAACCTCCAGAGGCCGTTCGAGGATATCAATGCCCTTGATATGCACGCTGCCGTAGGTAGGCTCCAGCAGCGTAGCCAGTATGCGCAGCAATGTCGTCTTACCTGCGCCATTAGGGCCGATCAGTCCGAAACACTCACCGCGAGGCACTTCTAAGGAAAGATTCTCTAATGCGACAAGCTGGTCATACTCTTTGCGAAGATGTTTGATAGAGATCATGTCTTAGCCTAGCATGTCAGTCTCGTGCATGACAATGAGAAAATAGGCAAGATGCAGGTCTTTGGAGCCACTGCCAGTTGGGGTTGCGTAGACAGGTAAACTGGCTATGATTTCGGTGCACAATCGTGAGCCTGGCCGTCAGGGAGGATCGGCCCTTATGATGCGATGGAAGCAACCAGTGTTGATGCAGCCTGCGCTGAAGCGAGTCCATCGTCGACCAGCTGCCGCGCCACCTGCGCTGCGTACTCCACTGGTTTCCGTCGTCATTGTGAACTACCGCCGCTGGGATGAAACTACAGCACTTGTCGATCAACTCCTGCAGCCACGCCACATTCATCGCTTCGATATCGAAGTGATTGTCGTCGATAATGATTCTCAGCCTGATCCTCTCGAATCAGAATTGCAGGCCAGAAAAGAAGTCAAAGTCATCAGGCTGCCTCGCAATGTAGGCTTTTCCGCTGGCGTGAACGCTGGCTTTGCCGCCAGTCGAGGCGATTGGATTCTGGTGCTGAATCCCGATGTAGTCGTCTGTCCGGGCTTTGTTGATCTGATGTGTGGCGCTGCCCGCGACTTAAAAGAAGATGCCAGCCTGGGTGCACCCGTCGGTGTCGTCGGCTTCCATCTGCAAAATCGTGATGGCAGTTGGCAATTATCGACAGGCCGTTTCCCATCATTACCTGGCCTCTTGCTCGGACTTCTGCGTCCACGAAAAACTCGCAAGTACTTCGTTCCTGTTCCTGGATTAAGACAACGGGTGCCCTGGGTAACAGGTAGTTGCCTGCTCATTCGCCGTCAATGTCTGCGTGATCTGTCTGGCTTTGACGAGAACTTCTTCCTCTATTACGAAGACGTTGATCTGTGCCGTCGAGCAATTAACGAAGGCTGGGCAGTGTGCTACGAGCCACATGTTGCCGCCAGGCACATGGAGCCTTTGCAAAACCGCACACTGACCGAACCTCTGCGTGTCATCACACGACATGCAGCACTGACTTACTTCCAGAAGCACCTGAGCCGCTGGCACTTCCGTGGCCTGGCACTGATTGTGAAGTGGGAAGGCAAACTGCGCCGCTGGTGGCACACACGAAAAAATCAGACTCTTCAGGCTGAGATGATGAGTTGCCTGATTGAGATGGTGCAGTTCATGGAACGCAATGAAGAAGCACTTGCCCGTCAAACGCTCGAACACATTCTCCGCCTGGCAGGCATGATACGTCCCAAATCACCTCAGTAACTGCCGGACATCTTCGATGCCTGTACTGTCCATCATCATTCCTTGCCATAGCCGTGTTGATCTGCTGCAAAAGTGTTTAGAATCCATCTTCTTGCATGCTGATCATCTACCATTGCAGATTATTGTCGTGGATGATGCGTCACCTTATGCATCAGTTAGTTCCATTACTGCACTGTTTCCTTCCGTTGAATTGATCCGATTAGAGAAAACTTCCGGATTCTGTACTGCGATCAACTCTGGGCTGCGATTGGCAAATGCTTCCATCGTACAGGTTCTGAACGATGATGCCGAGGTACAGAGCGGCTGGTGGAAAGCGCCGTTACAGCGCTTTCAAGAAACCGAAAACCTTGGCTCAGTAGCCCCGCTTGTTCTGAACTGGAAGAATCCGAAAATCATCGATTCAGCGGGCGATGGTTATGATCCGGGGGGCTTCGCATTCTCCCACGGCAAAGGCGAGCATATCTGCCCCAAGTGGCTGACATCTCGAGAAGTATTCAGCGCCCCTGGCTCAGCGGCATTCTACCGCAAAAGCGCACTCGTCGAAGTGGGTGGGTTTCCGGAAGACTTCACTGCCTACTTTGACGACATTGAAGTGGGATTCAAACTGCGAAAAGCTGGGTATGTCTGTTGTTACGAGCCATTAAGCCGTGTTCTGCATCATGGCAGTGCGAGCCGTAGCAAACGCCCAAGCCGTAAATTAACGGAACAGTTGTCTCGCAATGAAGAGAGAGTATTTTTAAGACACCGAGCTTCTGGTCAATTCTGGAAACATTGGCCCCGACATGTTGCAGTGCTCGGCGCCAAGGCGATGAGACGCTGGGCCGATGGAACTCTGCTGCCTTTCTGCATGGGCAGAGCGCGGGCCTGGAGCGAGGTTTTGTTAAAGTAGTTACAACACTACATCACTCATGCCGCAACGCTTCAATAGGATCCATCCACGCTGCTCGACGGGCGGGATAGATTCCGAAAATCAGGCCTGTCAACACGGACACTGCGAATGCCACCACCGCTGACCAGGGTGTGATAATCGTAGGCAGCTCAAAAAACCGTGTTACCAGCAGTGATCCGCCGATACCCAAACCCACGCCAACCAAACCACCAAGGCTGGTCAACACCACGCTCTCTGCAAGAAATTGTGATGTAATATCACTGCGACGGGCTCCGAGTGCTCGCCGAATTCCAATCTCCCTGGTGCGTTCCGTTACTGTGGCCAGCATAATGTTCATGATGCCGATGCCACCGACTACGAGTGAGATGGATGCAATGGCGCCCAGTACCAGTGAGAATATTCGCTGAGTCCGTTCAGCTTTCTCAAGCAGATCGAGCGGTACCGTAATCGCATAATCCTTCTCTGGATGAAACTGTTCCATCAGGCAACTAATCACCTCAGCAGTTCCTTTGACATTTTCCAGCTTATCCACGCTGACAGTAATCTGGCTGAGTTCCAGCTTCTCCGCCTGGAAACTACCTGCTTTCATAGATAAGAGCAAACCGCCGGTACGCACCCGGTCGGTATTAAAGGGAATATAGATTTCCTTATCGTAGTCACGAATCTCACCCACACCCGGTTTGCTCGCTCCTCGCTGTTCCGTTACTCCAATGATGCGATAGTACTGGCTGCCATCAATGCGCACTGCCTTGTTCATCGGGTCTTCGTAGGGAAAGAGCCTTTCCGCTACTTCGTGCCCAAGAACACAGACATTCGCCTTGCCTGCATCATCTTTCTCAGTGATGAAACGTCCTTGAGCCATCCTCAAATTAGCCTGATCTGCCTGTTCCGGAGTAGCTGCAACAATCCTCGCATCCATCTTTCGATCCAGGTATCTCACTTCCTTGATGAATTCTCGCGTTGCAGTAACATCGGTTACAGTTGGTATCGTTGTCTGAATCCGATTGAGATCACTCGACTTCAAACCGTAATCAAGAACAAATTGCTGTTGCCTTTCCTTCTTTTCATCCGCAGTGGGCTTGGCAGATCGAATAATAATGTTGGTGGCACCAAGTTGTCTGATCTGTTCGATGGCTTCAAAGCGTGCCGCTTCACCCACTGCCAGCATGATGATGACCGAAGCAACGCCCAGCACGATGCCTAACACGGTGAGCAGCGAACGAAGGCGCTGAGCCGCCAGGTTACGGAGCGCCAGTTTCAATACGTGAGACAACCGGTTCAAAATCAGAACTCGAATCAGTTATTTGACCATCACCGCTTTACCGGCAGGGGCAGCCGCTGGAGCAGTGGATTTGGGTGCGGGAGCATTCTTATCCTGCTGAGAACTGCGAAGTTCTGTAGCAAGCCGACGTCGAGCATTGAGTGCTACCTTGTCGCCTTCCTTAATACCGTCGGTAACCACGATGAATTTCTCGTTGTTATCACCCACTTTGACCTTTTTGCTGGTCACAGTGCTTCCATTCATCATGTAAGCAAAGTGCTCACCATCACGTTCACACACAGCCTGCACCGGCACCATCAGAACATTCTTCTGTTCTTCGGCTTTGATGCGCACTTCTGCGGTCATACCCGGCTTGATGCCTGCTTCCATAGGCAGATCATCAATGGTGACCTCCGTGACATACTCCTTGACACCCCGTTCATCCCAGGGGCCTCGGTTATCTGCCAGCGTTGCGACATTCTTCACCTTGCCATGCAGCGGCTTATTCGGAAGCGCATCGATCAATATTTCCACATCCTGATCTTTTCGCACCTTCTTGACCTGTGATTCATGCACTTTCACCTTCACCTGCATCTTGCTCAAATCGGGCAGGCGGAAAATAGTCTGCTGATAATGCACCATTCCACCTGCTCTTACCCGGCTGCTTTCATCCCAGTAACGATCATTGGCATAAACCAGAATACCATCCTGTGGTGCTTTGATGATGCAATGTTCGAGTTGCTTCTTCAAACGATCCAGCGCACGTTTTTCAATCTTCGCTGTATCTTCAGCAGCTTCCAGTTCTGATTTGGCTTTGACCACTGCAGCCTGAGTGCTGCTCTTCGTGCGTTCGAGCTCAGCCTTGGCATCGAGTGCTGCTGATTCCAGCTTGGCTTGTTGAATCTTCCTCGTGAAGTTCTCCAGGATATAAAGATCCTTCTTCGCACTGGTAAGCATCAGCTCGTTTTCCTGCACCTTGGTTTCCGCCCGGCGAAGTGTTTCGGGTGTTTCGAAGCCTCGATTAACCACAATCTGAAAATTCTTCAATTCTTCCTTGGCAATTTCGAGTTCCCGCTCTGCCTTGGCTATGCCCGATTTGCTGGTATCCACCAGTTTCTGATACTCACCTTTGGGATGGAAATACTTCTCCAGTTCCAGATCAGCAGTGGTGAGCGCAATCTTAGCTTTGCCAATTTCGCTTTCCTTTTTGTTTTCCTGTACTTTCAATTCTTCACGCAGGGCATTGGCTTTACCTTCAGCCTGCTTCCATTTCACTTCCTGATCCTGAAAACCCTTGGTGAGTTCCTCCGTATCGAACTTGACCACGATCTCATCCTTCTTGACTGATTTGCCCTCCGGTGCAATTTCGATGATCTTGATCTGCCTGCCTTCAACATCGCAGCGGACATCAATGGTAACGGAACTTTCGAGTTCTCCCCGTTCGGTAACGATAATCTGCAAATCACCTCGCCGGGCCACTCCGGAGAGATCACTGGCAACCTCTACCGCACTGGGCCAGAACCAGTAGAGTAGTGGGCCAACAATGAGCGCGAGCAGTAGCGCTGCAATCAGATACCATGACCAACTGGATGAGCCTGATTTCGATGTCGTTATCGTAAGCGTTTGAGCCGGATCATTAATGGATGCCCATTCCTCTGCTGAAAAGCTCAACTGGTCGCGGGGTGTCTCCGCTTCGGGGTGGGCTGGGCGGTTCAAATTGGATTGAAGTTCGAGAGTCATCGCGATACATCCCCTGGTCATCCACTTGCAACTGTTCAGTCGCCAGCAGCAACTGCATGCGTCCTCGTTCGTAACTGAACCATCTGGATATCAGAGTGTTCTTGGCGCCAAGTAACTGCGACAGTGTGTTGAGCTGTTCAAGCGGATCGATGGATCGGTTCAGTCGTAGCTGGAGTGGAACCGATTCCACCTGCCTGGTTGCCGCTATAAACGCTCGACGCGATATTTCAAAGTTCTGCCTGTCCGTTTCCAACTGCCTTAGAGCTAAACGCAATTCCAGCATCACCTGATCCTGGCGAAGCATATAGTCGCGTCGAGCTCGATGATATTGTATCAGACTTTGTCGATAGTTGTTGCGCTCAATTTGCCGATTCAGCGGCCCTTCAAACTGGAATCCGACTCGGTATCTGCTGGCTGCAGCGGAAAAATCAAATGGCCGCAAGCTGCCGGGCTGAGTTCCAATGTCCATACCAGTGACAATGTTAAAGTATGCTTCCAATTGATTGGCCTGTATGGCTACCTGCCTCCAGGCATCTACGACTCGTGCACGATCATTCATCAAATCAAGGCGATTTTCAATTGCCAAACGAATTGCCTCATCCTCCGTCATCTTGATCGCAGGTAGATTGATCGAATAAACCCTGACCTGATTCTGAATGACAAACAACTGCCCAACAGCCAGTTCAATGTCTCTTACACGCAGTTCAAACATACGTTTACGATCATTCATTGCCAGGCGTTTAGAAACCACTTTGAATTGTTCTAACATCGACGGAAATTCTAATAGTTCTTTCCTCACTTGGGAAAGTTGTGTGGAAAGGCCATCACGGAATTGTTGGACTCTCTGCACATCTGCCTGGTCTATTCCCTGCACCGGTTGTTTTTTCCATGCCTCCGTTTCCTTCTCGATCTGATTCAGGAAAAACATCGCTCGTTGATGGAAATCGTTAAGCCTTCCAACCCATTGATCCATCTGCTCAACCGTCATTTTTTCATAGTGTTTACGAAACTCCAATTGGAGTTGATCGAATTCCACTTGCAACTGATCCAGTTTCGGGTCGCTGAAGAGAAATGCCTGTAAAGGTGATTCATCCATCCTGGCTGGGACGGTAGGTGGAAGCCCTAATTCCAGTTTGAATCGATCAAGTCCATTCTCAAGGTCGGTTTTGTCCTGGGTGATTTGAGCTCGTGCTTCCTGTAGTGCAGTAAACGCCTGGTCTTCCTGCACGATGGTGGTTTTGCCAGCCAGACGCTGTGCCTGCTGGCGGGCATAATTCTGCTCCTGTCGAAGCACATTCGTTTCCTGATTGCGAATAAACTGTGCCTGTTGAAGCAACTGGAGATACCGGTTGACTGCAAGATCAACGTAAAGCTCCTTGCGGAACCGGGCAAAAATACGTACCTGGTAAAGCAGGCTTCGTTCACCTTGCGTCAATGCTTCCATGCGGACTTGTCTGCCAAAATCTCTTAGCAAAGGCTGGATGAAATTCATGGAAATATTGGAACTTACTCCCTGTGTCTTGCCGGTATACTCCCAGACAAAGCTGTTGGCGAAGTTCACGAGCAACTGTCCGCCTGCGGCCAGACTTCGGTTGAACCCCAGGTTAGAGTCTGTAGTCAACGTGTTGGTTTCGGTAGGTAAACCGTTTGTTCCAAAATGTTCATAAATGGTTCTATTAGTGGCAAACCACTGGGTGGCAAATTCAAAACGGTTCAGCGTCAGATCAAGTGAGCTAAGATAGAGGTTTTCAATCTGTGTGCGGTATTCTCTACCATTGAGTTGAGCCTGCTGCATGATCACTTCCGGCGCCAGGATCAGTTTGCCATCAGTTAAGGGCAATGCAGATTGCCACTCGGAAAGTTCAACGGATGGAACTGTGCCATGATCCCACCAGTGCTTCCAGCCTCGTTTGCCATCAGCACGGAGCAGATACTCCCCTGCAGCGGCATCATCGGGTGGCATAGGTGGAAAATCAGGATCGTACGGATCATGCAAACGTGAGCCAGGAGGCGGCAGGATATCAATCTGGTTCAATGCCCAGCGTGGGTCTGCATCACGCTCCCGTATGGCGCCATACGTTTCATCGTCGGCCTGTTCACGATAAAATGTGCGCGTACAGGAAGAGAGCAATAGCGCTGACAGGATCAGGCTAATCCTGAATATCAATGAATTGCTCCCCACATTCAACAGTGCTGCAAACAGGCAGCACGTCCCCCAAATCCGCTCATGTCTTAAATCGTTCGGTATGTCAAGTTCCAAAGTGATTAAAGTTAGCGTACAGCCGGCAAAACTGGAGAAGCTGGCGAATATCGGAGACTCATTTCAATGCCTTCTGCTTGACATCAATAAACCTCTTGATTACTTTACCTAAACATTTAGGTGTATTAGCCTATTGGTGTGAGGAATGAACATGAATAACTTCGCCCTGCGATTGCTAATAACGACTGGTATCCTCATTTCGAGTACGCTTTCCTCTCACGCACAGGTATTTCGCACGCAAGGTACCATGCCTAAGTATCCCCTGTTGTTTTCCAAAAGTGTTCAACAGGAATTGAAGATCAGCGATGAACAGATCAAGAAAATACAAGCCAAGGTTAAGGAGCTGATGCCTCAAGGCTCATTCATGATGCCGCCAGGTGTTGCCGCGGGCAATGGTGAAGCGGGTGCTCCCAAAGTGATGATGAGCTTTTCGTTCAAAAGTGCCGATGGCGCTCCGCCTGCTGGTGTCGTTGTCAATCCAGATAAGCTTGGTGCATTACCTGGAATTCCTGACTACAAAAAAATAGATGATGAAGTGAACAAGTTGCTAGAGAAGCCACAGCGGGACAGGTTGAAACAGTTAGCTCTTCAGCGTCAGGGAATATCTTCAGTTGCGCAGGAAGAAACAGCTCGCGAGCTTCAGCTCGATGATGACCAGAAAGATCTCATTAAGCAGGCTGTAGATCATCAAGCCAAAAAGATGCAGGATACCATTCAGAAGATGCTGGCTCATGGCAACATTCAGCAGGGTGAATTAGGCTCTCTCATAAAGAAGCTGCGTGAACAGACAGAAAAGGATATTCAAACGATTCTATCGCCGGAACAACTGAAAAAATGGGACGAACTCACTGGTCCCAGATTCGATTTCAAATCCAGGTAATGCTTCTTCCACAATCATGATGGCATCCTGATCCCGGTGCGTTACAATCACGTTGACGCATCGGGAATTTTTTCATTCATGGCAAAGAAAACCAAGGCTGAGAAACTCGAATCAAGCCACTGGATGGCCTGGGTAGGCTTTTTCACTGGCCTCATTCTACTGTTGCTTTCCGGCGTAGCTCTAGCTCTGGCACTCACCAGCTTGAATGAATGGCTGGAGAACCAGTGGGGCATCACCTTCCCAACACCGCTGCCAGTGTTCTACTGGTGGATCATGCTGGGCTTAGGCATCCTGCTGTTACTACTCTACTTCCTGAAACTACGTCGTCAGCGGATGACCGTTTCCAGCACCTTCCTGTGGAAGAAGAGCATTGAAGACCTGCATGTCAACAGTCTGTTTCAATGGCTCAAGAAAAATTTCCTGTTGCTTCTGCAACTTCTGGCACTGGCAGGCCTGGCTTACTCCCTCGCTGCTCCCACCACCTTCAGCGATGCACGTGGCAGGCATTTTATTTTCCTCATTGATAACAGTGCCAGCATGGCTGCCATCGATGTTGCACCATCGCGATTGGAACAAGCCAAAATTAAAGTCAAGGAGCGCATTGATGCGATGGATAGCAGCGACCTGGCTATGATCATCCTGTTCAATGAAGAAGCACAGATTCTACAGTCGTACACCAACCGCAAGCCTGATTTGAAAGCTGCAGTCGATCGCATCCCGCAAACGCAGCGAACCACCAGGCTGCAGCCCGCACTGGAACTCGCTGAGGGACAGGCTAACCCCCGTCGCTCTGCGGAAGAAGGCGTTATCGAACTCATCCAGGATAACAGCGACAAAATGCCTCGTACCTTGGGTAAGCCAGATGGCATCCCGACTGAAGTAATGATATATAGCGATGGCAGATTCCCCGATGTGCAGAATTACTCGCTGGGCAACCTGAAGCCCGCCCTGTTTGTCATGGGAAACGAATCCAACAACGTGGGCATCACCTGGGCGAATCTCAAACGCGATGAAAACCGCCCCGATCTTTTTGAAGTGACGGTGCGGGTACAGAACTTCAGTAAAGATGCATTCAAACAAGGTTGCTCACTGCAACTGGAATCGTTTGCCTTTGGCGAAAGGCAGGATGTGCAACTCAAACGACTGCAACTCGGGGCACGAACCAGGCAGGAACGTGATGCTATCACCAACGAAGGTGTGAAGTATAAGCAGATGATTGATTTGCCGGGAACCACCGAGCCTGAACCGCTGATTACTTTTACCGTTAAGGACCCCGGGCAAGGCTATCTGAAACTATCTCTACTCAATACCGATCAGGGCACCGCCTGGAACGACATGCTGGCGAGTGACAACATTGCCTGGCTGGCGATAACACCGGTTCGTAAAGCGCGAATCCTGCGTGCAGGGCCTGAGAATGAAATTCTCGATGCCTATTTCAAAGCAAGTGCCTCCAAAGACCGCGCTGTCATCACTTCCATTGATGGCACAGATCTCTCTGACAAAAATGAAACCTACAAGCAGGCGATACAGACCGAAGCATTTGATCTGGTCATTTTTGATCGTGTGGCTCCCGCAACACCGGAAGCCATGCCCCAGGCGAACACGTTTTTCATTGGACAGTGCCCACCCTTTGCCGCTGGCAACTGGAATGATCTGCCGACGCTGAAAAATCTGTTCGTCAAGGATTTCCGGGTCGCCCACCCTCTGTTCAATGGCATTGAAACCCTGCAGGGTATGACGGTTGATGAAGCACGCACCATGCCTGCAGAAGCCAGGCCCAAACGGGCTTCATCACTGATTGAATCACAACGGGAACCGCTGCTCTGGAGCTTTGGCCGAGAACGCTATACCGATCTGGTCATGATGTTCCCACTGGTACTTGGCCAACAAGGCAATATCTGGAATACCAATTGGCCCCGACAGCCAGCGGGCACGCTGCCCCTGTTTCTCGACAATATCATCCTGCAACTGGGGCGATACCAGGAAATTGAAGCTCCCATCAGGCCAGGGGTGACCAAACTCCTGAGCCTGGGAAGCACCAAGCAGGAGGTCACCGTTAAACGCTCGGAACCAACGGCATCTTCTGAAAGTACTATCACCCGTCGCATGGGGCAGGACCTGGTCTATGGCGACACAGACCAGGTAGGCTTATACGAAGTGTTCTGGGGCGAACGACAACCTTTGCGTTTCAGTGTGAACCTGTTCGATCAGGAAGAAAGTAACATTGCAACCCGTGATAACATCCGCATCGGCTATGAAACCGTGCAGGCGGAGTTGGCTCCCGTGAAAGCCCGCCGGGAACTTTGGCAATGGTTCGCAGGCCTTGCATTAGCTGCATTACTGCTCGAATGGGTGCTATACGTTCAACGCATCAGAGTATAACTTGGTGGCACAGACATTCCTGTCTGTGCGCAACGACAAGAATGTCGGTGCCACCACCCCAACAATCTGTGAAAACGTCCACCCTACTATTGCTTACCCGGTTGCTGCCTGACATTGAACTCCAGCTTCCATCGCTGTTTGCCATCGCGGCTGACACACCATAATTCCAGAGTGCCAATGCTGGTGACTGTCGTTTCGAGTTTCACAGGAATGGAACCCGTTGCTGTCGTTCCTTTCTTTCCGGTATCTGCTTTCAAGGCGGTTTCAATCGGGCTGAGTTCTTGAATGGTTTCCTCCCAATCATCAACCAAGGTACCTAATGCATCGCGGCGTAGATTGGAACCAAGAAACCGAAAGCGAACTGGCTCACCCACCACCAGGCCGAACTCCAGCCCTGGCACTGCTTCCGTGGTACCTTCTTCCATTCCCATCGGTGCAACACAGAGTGCACGAATCGGTGCAGGTCGGCCAGGCACTGCCGGACGTGCCGTTTCAATGCCAATGTAATAGGTCATGGCAATGCCGCCTCGAATGCGAACTCCCTTTCCTTTCTGCACCAACCCGTAATATGCTGCACCGCGAGCCACTGCCTGATCCAGATCGGTTCCTTCCAGCAAGCGTAACGGCGTCGACTTGGCTTCCTTGGCCCACTGGTTCAACTGCTCCATAATCCGTTGTTCAAACAGCCTGGCTTTGAAAACCCCACCATTGCAGAGCACCGCAGTAGGCATGGTCCGCACTGGCTGACCAGCCTTCTGATAATGTGCCTTGAGTGCATCGGCATGGTTGCGTAAAAACTGCGCCAGATGACGGGTGATGACAGGATCATGCGAGTAAGGCAAGCCTATTTCCTGCAGACCGAATGCCATGCCTTTCTGGATTTCGGCTTGAGCAGGCACCAGTGGAAAGAATCCTTCCAGGATAACCTGCTGAATATCTTCTTTGGTTAATTCAACCGTGAGTGTGCCACCCACCAGTTTGCTGCCTTTGCCAAGAACGGTGACCGTTTGCGGCGACAGCTTGGCATCGGACAGCAGATTTTCCTTGGCAGTTCGACAGCTATGGGTCAAAGCGATGAACTGGCTGTTATCCAGCTTGCTTCCTTTGGCCTTGAGCTTTTCCTGCAGATGATGAGCCAGGGCCAGGTCCATGTTGTCGCCACCGAGAAGGATGTGATCGCCCACCGCCATGCGATTGAGTGCCAGTTTGCCCTTCTCTTCTGTCACGCTGATCAAACTGAGATCGCTGGTGCCTCCACCAATATCGCAGACCAGAATGACATCACCAACGTGAACCAGTTCTCGCCAGTTTTCCTGGTGCGTTTCAATCCACGAATAGAAAGCTGCCTGCGGTTCTTCCAGCAGCGTTAATTGTGTAAGCCCTGCCGACTGGGCCGCTTCCACCGTCAACTGCCGGGCTACGGCATCAAACGATGCTGGCACTGTCAGAACAATCTCCTGATCTTCGAGCTTCGGCCCTTTCTTGCCCTGCGAGTGATTCCAGCTTTCCTTAAGGTGTTGCAGATACTTGGATGAAGCTTCCACCGGCGAGATGAGCCTGGTACTGGCAGGCACCGTCCCACCCGGCGTGGCTGGTGGCTGCCAGGGCAGGATCGCTGCATGCCGATCTACCCCCGAATGACAAAGCCAACTCTTGGCGGATGAGACTATCCTGCCGGGTATCTTCGATCCCAGCGAACGTGCGTAAAGACCTGCCGCCTGGTCACGCTTGGCATCCCAGGGCAACGCCAGGCTGCCTGCAGGCACTTCACCTGATTGAGGCAAGTAGAGAAACGAAGGCAACAGCACATTCTCGGCTGTTTCTCCCTGCTGCACCACCTGGGTGACTGCAAAGGAGGATATCACCGGCCTTTCTGTTGGATCAGCTATCTCCTTAAATGGAGTCTGGGCCAGTGCCGTATTGGTCGTGCCCAGATCTATTCCAATGACAAATTGATTATCCGACATCGTGTCTTCTCATGGTGTTAAAACTAAATACTTCAGCCCTTTTGCATGAATTATGCCGAAGGGGCATAGATGGTTCGTCCGCCATCGACGGGGATGCAGACACCCGTGACGAAGTCGTTATCAATTAGAAAACTGACTGCCTGAGCAATATTCTCTGGTTTGCCTTCTCGTTTTACCAGAGTGGCGTTGATCGCCTCCTCCCGTTCGTGTGCGGGTAAATCGGGAGGCAACATGACCGGCCCAGGCAAAATACCATTAACCCGAACCGCCGGGTTGCGTGTACCTAGTTCCACTGCAAACATGCGCGTCAGCGTGGGGATAGCACCTTTGGAAGGGAAGTAGGCTGCATAGTTCAAATAAGGACGCTCACAGGCCCAATCTCCAATCGTTATGATGGTCCCGCCATTGGGTTGTTTGACCATGACTAGGCCTGCCTGTTGACAGCACAGAAAAGTACTCAGCGTGTTGGCATCCAGATTCTTTTTTACATCATCTGCGGTAACCTGTTCCAGAGGCTTACTACTCCAGATAGCTGCTGAATGCACCAGTACATCTATCCTTCCAAATTGCTGATTGACTGATTGAATGAGCCGAGTAACTGCTGTTTCATCCGTCAAGTCTGCCTGGAATGCCTTGGCTTCTACTCCTAGTAGCTTCAATTGGGCTACAGTCTCTTGAGCCTCTTTTTCTGATGACCGGTAGTGAATCGCGAGCGCGTAGCCTCGTCGGGCCAGCGACTCGGCAATGACATTTCCCACCCGGCGCTTGCCACTGCCGGTGACGATTGCAACACGTGATTGATCCATGAACTTATTCTACCAAGAACCAGCCGCTGATGGCTCGCTAGGGTCTGTGGACATATTCAATAAGTAGCAAGTAGCAGCTGGTTTAGCACTTACGTCTCCTTGCCCAATTTGACAATTGTTATCCTGCAAGGAGTTACGTCGAATAGGTCAACACGCCCTAGGTATCAATAAAGAAACCCTTCGATGTGATATCGAAGGGTTTTGATAAGTGGAGGTGAGGGGACTTGAACCCCTGACCTCTTGCATGCCATGCAAGCGCTCTCCCAGCTGAGCTACACCCCCAAGAGGTCATGCAGAATCTTATCTGTTCACCCGGCTTTGTCAACTCCGTAGCCTCGTGGCCATCGGCGTTATTGCTTCAAAGCATTGTAACTGGTGATCAGATTGCGGTAGGCAGGCAGGTGATTGGAGAAGAGCGCTGCCAGTCCTTCAATATCATTTCGCCAATCGCGGTGCAGTTCGCAGGCCATGCCAAACCAGGTTATCAGTTGCACACCAGCCGCCTGCATGCGCATCCAGGCTGCATCGCGTGTCGTTTTATTGAATGTACCCGAAGCATCGGTAACCACAAAGACTTCATACCCTTCCTCCCGTGCAGAAAGAGCCGGGAAAGCGACACAAACTTCGGTAACAACACCAGCAATAATTAGCTGTTTCTTCCCAGTAGCCTTCACCGCTTTGACAAAGTCTTCATTGTCCCAGGCATTGATATTGCCTGGCCGGGCGATGTAAGATGCCTTGGGGAAGAGTTCCTTGAGTTCAGGCACCAGAGGCCCGTTCGGCCCGTTTTCGAAACTCGTGGTCAGAATGGTCGGAAGCTTGAAATACTTCGCAGCATCCGCCAGCGCCAGTACATTGTTCTTGAAATCGTCTGGCGAAAAATCACCCACGATGTTGCACAGCCCCGATTGATGATCGACCAGCAGAACTGCTGCATCGTTTTTATCCAACCTGCGATATTGGAATGACTGGCTCATGGTGTCCTCCTCGTGTTGCTCTATGTCTCAAAGTAAGATTATTACCTTTTACGCAAACCGAGTAATGTTCCCTCTCCCCTCTGGGGAGAGGGTTAGGGTGAGGGGTTATTCTTCAATGGCGCAGCCCTACATGTTATGAACACATACATATCACGAAGGGCTTCGCCATCAGTGAATCCCCTCACCCCCGGCCCCTCTCCCCGAGGGGGAGAGGGGAGAAAGTCAGATTGATGCTCAGTTGGAGTTTTTAAACAAATCAAGAAACCGGTCTTCAAACTCCTTAAACACTTTCAATCGATCCAGTTCTTGTTTGAGTTCAAAGGCTTTCTTCCGGTCACCACCAGCTTCATCAAAAAGCTTGTCGAGCCTGGCATGATCTTCCGGCGTCAGTTTCTCCATGGCAGTTGCTTCAACAGGTTTTTCCACTTCGGACGATGTGATGGGATGTCCCAGTTGTTCCTCAACCTGGCTGAGCAGCGCTCCCAGTTGATCATCCATCTGGCTAGCCTGGCTAGCCAGTTCAGTCAGATCAACTTCGATCCCCATCAGTGAAGTAAAAACTTCCAGCACGGCTAGTGATGCTTTGGGGAAAGGAAGTTGGCTAAATACGTGAGGCATTTCTCCCAGCAGGCAACCGCCTTGAAGTCCTTTTTCTGCTGCAACCCCCAGGAGCAAACCATTCAAACCACTGATTTGCCCTTCTTCCAAAATCTGCACTGGTTGATTCTGGATTTCCTTGAGCGATTCCTCATGGGTGGCAGCAAAGAAAACCCTTGAATCATGCTGTGGATGCATCTGGGTAGCCATCGCGGCAAAGGTATATATTCGTTCCACGCCAATACGCATGGCAAATTCGATGATCGATTGACAATATTGATGTTTGCCTAACTGTGGTTGAGCTTCCCCAAGGAATATTACTAGATCATGTTCCTGGCTCGGATTTGACCAGTAGAAAAACCGGCTGCGTGGTCTGCGACCCGTATGAAGAATACCTTTATCTATCACCACATGATCCACTTCGAACAGATCGCTGACTTGCAGTTCGGCCAATACAGCCATCTCCAGGTTGGACATCAGGAAATAACCTGCATTGATGGCGACGTGCCCAATACCAGGCCAGACTGCAACCATCCAGGGCTTACGAAGGTTGACGGAAGGTTCCATGATTTCCTTTGCCTGTAATCAAGCTGAAAATTTGAATCTGATTGAGGATACCAGATAGCAAGCCTTTATTGTAAACAAAGCTCTCACGAATGCTCATTTTATCAAGTGAAATTTACTCTCTTTTCTTTTCAACTGATCGAACTCTTTTCCGGGCGCCATCATCATGCAGCATGCGATAGCTGGCATTTTCCAGATGATCGAACTGGCCAGTTTGGATGCACCAGCGGAAGGCAAGAAATGCAGCGAGTACCAGAAGTAGCGCCACGGGCAAGGCAATGTAGATCACACTCATGAGTCGCTCCTGAATGTTTGCTGGCTGGCAGCAAGTACAGTGACGGTGAGTGAACTGATCGGCATGAGGATGGCTGCCAGCAGGGGCGTGATGTACCCAGAAACAGCCAGTCCCATTGCACATAAATTATATCCTAGCGAGATGATCAATCCCCGACGAATGGCCTGCAGTGTACGTTTGCTGCCTTGCATAAGATCCAGAAGTGGTGCGAGCCCCGGCGTTCCCAGGTAAACGGGTGCAGTCTGCAACGCCACTTCTGCACCGCCTTGAACTGCAATTCCCACGGAAGCTGCAGCCAATGCCGCAGCGTCATTCACACCATCCCCCACCATCACCACAGTACCGAACTGATTACGGGAATGCTTTACGATCTCCAGTTTGTGTTCTGGAGTTACCTCGCCGTAAGCCATGCTATCCGGTATCTGCAACTGGTCTGCAACCTGCCGAACAATGGATTGATGATCTCCGGAGAGAATACCAACTTGCCAGCCAGCCTGGCGCAGCGTCTGAAGACTGTCTGCCGCATCTCTGCGAATGGCATCACCAAGGGCTGCCTGGGCTACCAGATTGCCATCGCAGGCAACGTAGATCGGCGTCCAGCCTGCCCTCAGCCAACCTGAGACCCTTTTAGTTGACGAGACCGATAACGGAATCTGGAATCGTTCCATCATGGCTCGCGACCCGGCAACAAGATGCTGTCCATCCACCCAGCCTTCGACACCATATCCTGAGTGATACTGCTGTTCCCGGCATAATGCAGGCTTGATATTTCCCATTCGCTCCCGCAGTGCATTGACCATTGAAACTGCCAAAGGATGGACAATGCCCTGTTCCAGGGCAAGAACGCCCGGCATGAACCGCTCATCCCCTTGCCAGTCCTTCAGTGTCACTTTCCCTTCGGTTATCGTGCCTGTCTTATCGAGCCAGACCATGCCCGGCTGGCTGAGTAGTTCAAAGACATCTCCTCGGCGAATGAGAATCTTCTGTCTCGCAGCCCGCCCCTGGGCGATGGCAATCGTCATGGGAGTGGCCAGCCCCAGGGCACAGGGACATGCGACAATGAGCAGAGCAATCGTGTGGTTGATGGCGATGACTGCACCCTGATGCCACCAGATGCCGAGCGTGACTGCAGCAAGCGTCAGCACCAGGTAGATGAAATAACCAGAAACACGATTAGCCAGTTCGACGATGGGGGTATGTGCCAGCGAAGCTGACTCGACCAGGTCCATCAGCTTGCCGATGCGACTGTCTTTTCCAATCGCAGCAACCCTCAGCCTCAGCACGCTGCCCAGGTTGGTAGCCCCGGCTGTGACAATACCGCCAGGTTGTATAGGTACACCAGCAGATTCCCCCGTCAGCAGGGATTGGTCAAGCGTGGATTGTCCGGAAAGCACAACGCCATCGGCTGGCAACAGGTCTCCCACTCGCACTTCCACCTCGTCGCCCGGCTTCAGGGACACAGTGGGCACGCTTTCGATTCCTGTCGGGATTACGCGAAAGGCAATGCGAGGTGTCAGGCTGCGAAGCAACGACAGACTCTCCGCAGCACGCTGTTGTTGACGATACTGCAGAAAACGACCAATCAACAAGACAAAGATGAGCATGCACAGCGAATCGAAATAAATCTCCCCATTGCCCATGATGGTGTTGTAGATACCCATGATGCCGCCCGCTGCCAGGCCAATGGCGAGCGAGATATCCATATGTGGCATCCGGGCTCGCAGAGCATGCCAGGCCCCCCGGAAAAAGGTCGCTCCCGGCCAAAGCAGTGCAATCAGCCCCAGACCTGCGCTCACCCATCGCAAAATCGTTTCATGCTCGTGCGAGATGCCATCAAATAATCCTCCGTAGAGGGCAAAAGCAATCAACATGCTGTTGCCTGCACAAAGCCCCGCCATGCCGAGCCTGACCAGATGCTGATGCATCTCCTTACGATGTAGCGAGGTGCGGTGAGTTTCACTGGCAGGGTGACAGGCATAGCCCAATCGGGAAAGTTGACAGGCAATCTTCGAAAGTGGTAACTGCGACTGGTTCCAGCGTATCAGCACCTGGCGTGAAAGCAGCTGAGCTCGACTTTCCTGCACACCCTGGCAGAGCAACGGCAACTTTTCCACCAGCCAGACACATGCCGCACAGTGCATCCCTTCCAGAATGAGACGTACTTCACTTAATCCACCTGGCAATTGACGGACATAGGTTGATTGGAAGGTTGGATCATCCATTTCCGAGTAATCATCAGGCAGATTCCTGGCCTGAAGTGGTTGTGAATCAACCGAGCGACAGATCTGATAGAACGCATCCAATCCTTCGGCATGCAACAATTGCCAGACCGTGCTGCAACCCGAACAACAGAACTGTTCCTTTGCCCCAGGCGCCACCAATCCGGCTGGTACCGGCAATTGACAATGGGAACAAATCACCTCACTTCGCGTCGCTGAAGTGTGTACCGCTGAGCGAGATGGAAGTGCCAGGCTAGTCGTCATGGCAGCACGGTAGTTTCGTTGTAGAAAGTTGTGGTATCGCTTCAGCACCGACAAACTCGTTATTCGAGTGAATCGATAACCCGAACGTAGATCGATGCATCAATGTCATCGAGCCAAGAACCAGACAAGCGGCAATTGCAATCCAGGGCGTGGCTGATCGCCAGTGCTGCGATAGATGGCCTGCGGAAACACCAATCAAGCTCAGCATTGGTAAGGTTCCCAGCCAGAATGCCAGCATGATGACCATGCCACTGACCACATCGCCACTACCTGCAGCCACTATGACAAAAGCGTATAACCAGCCACATGGAATCCAGGTGGTAAGCAGGCCGATCCACCAGGAACGGAAAACTTCTGGCCAGGCTTTCGCCCAACGAAACCCGGCATAAATCCCTTTCACCCAGTGCTGCGGTATCGGCAGATGCTGTATTGGCACACCCGCTTGTCGCAATAGCAACACTACAGCGCTCAGGAACATGGTGGCAGCCGCCAGGTACGCTGCCCCACGCTGCGACTCAACGAGCCAACCGGTGGAGTTCAAAGCCTGGCCTAACGCCCCGGCCAGCGTACCAAGCAGTACATAGGTTGTCAGCCTGCCCAGGTGGTAGGCTGTCAGCTTGCTGGACACACCTCGATCAGTTTCACCGGGTTTACCCGTCAACAGAAGCACAAACGGCCCGCACATACCGGCGCAATGTGTGCTGCCTAACAGGCTCGCTGCGACAATAGTCACCAGCAGTTCCAGATTCATGAACTGAATCTCCAGAACTTTTCCTGTCGATCAACGAAGTGCTCGCCATCGCGAATTACGTTCAGATCAATCTGCCAGACCCCTGTTCTACCCAGTCGAGCCTGTCCGCGGTAAAGCCCCGTCTGATGCCCAACCGGCGTTAGCCGTACTTGTTGTCGCTGATTTCCCCGGGCATGGTGCCAGAGTTCCACGCTCACCTGTGCCATCTCCACCGGCTGATCCTGTGCGTTCTTTATCTCTACCGTGAAACTGTGAACAGGAGAACTACTGCTTGGAGTCTCAAGGTACACCTTCCACTTCCAACCCAGCCGCTCACTGGCTTGTCGTTCGCTTAGGATCTTGTCGTGTTCCATCGCCTGCTGATGATAATTGGGAATGACAGAATGCGTAGGATCACTGGTTGCCAGAACGATGGCAACCATACTCATGGAAAACTGAACCACAAAGAAACCTGCAATCAGGCCGCCCCACATCAGCCGGGCACGTCGTTCCGATTGCTGTTCCAGTTCGATCACGGCCCCAGTAGACGACATGTGATCTCCTTTCGTACCGTGCTGCCATCTTTGACGGCAAGCTTCAAATCATAATGCCCGAAGGTAAAGGCTGATTTCGGCACCGTGACCAGCACCGCATGCGTGTTCAGCTCCAAGGGCCTGGCCAGCCAGGGCTGACCAACTGCTTCGAGTTTCACTTCATCTTTCTTGACAGCACCAGTATCGAGCAGTTCCAGGGTGTAGCTGCGATCTTCCTGTTCACGATTCACGAGTTTGATCTGAAAAGTGTTCTGTACCGTGCCCTCAGCCGTCACAGTAAATGGACTGCCTAGTGTCCGCAGAACGGTAACATCCACAGGAGCACGCCGGCTCAGCACAATGACAAAGGCTGATACTGCAATCAACAGCAGCAGCGGATAGATCACCACGCGTGGGCGCAGCTTCTTGTGAGGTAATCCTTCGATGGCTTCTTGGCAGGAGTAACGAATCAGCCCGCGAGGTTTGTTGATCTTGTCCATGATCTCATCGCAGGCATCGATGCACTGCGTACAGTGGACGCATTCCATCTGCAGGCCCTGACGAATATCGATACCGGTAGGACACGTACGTACACATAATCCGCAATCGATGCAGTCACCCTGGGTTCGTTCCGCCAACTGCAACTCGGTGCGAAGCTTGCCACGCGGTTCGCCCCGTTTCACATCGTAAGCCACAATCAGCGATTGCTTGTCGAGTAGAACCGATTGCAGCCTTCCGTAAGGGCATGCCACCAGACAGGTCTGTTCCCGAAAGTAGCCGAAGTCAAAAAGCATCAGCCCGGTGACGACCGCCATCACCATGAAGGCAACAGGATGGTTGAAGGGAGAGCCCAGGATCCAATGGCTGAGTTGATCTACACCAACGAAATAGGCAAGAAACGTATGTGCCAGCAGCATTGAGACCATCAGATAGGCAACAAACTTCAGACTGCGTCGCCAGCCCGGTGTCAGCGAGGAGGGCTTGCCCCCCTTACCCATGGTACCATCAAAGAACCGTTCGATGGGGCGAAACACATATTCGAGATACACCGTCTGTGGACAGGCCCAGCCGCACCAGACCCGGCCATACAGTGCCGTCAGCAGGAAGATGGTCAGAAACACGGAGACCATGAACAGCGCCAAAAGCAGCGTATCTGTCGGCAACAGCGTCAGACCGAAAAACGAAAACTGCCGATGCAGCAGATCGAGCAGGATGGCTGGCTTGCCATTGATCTTCCAATGGGGAAGCAGCACAAAGAGGATGATCAGCCCGTACCCGACAAGACGCCGAGCATGCCAGTATCGTCCCGGAGAAAGACGAGGATAGAGCCAGCGGCGTGATCCATCTTTCTCCAGCGTCGAGAGGACATGTTCTTCAGGTTGCAGCAGGGCTGACATGATATTTCCTGCTTACTTCCAGGGTGGAATGGGGTTGCCTTCTGCAGCTTTGGCACCAGGCGGGTTGGATCCCCGCAGCGATGCCACATAGGCGCTCACCAACACCAGCTCGTTTGGATGCAGCCTATTCTTCCACGCAGGCATGGCCTGATTATTCGCACCGTTGGCTACCACAGTAGCAATATCCTCGATAACTTTGACGTTTTTCCACTGCTCATCGGTCAGATTGGGGCCCACTTTGCCTTCACCCTTGTCACCATGACAGGAAACACAGTTGGACTTGTACACAATCTCACCCACGGTACGCCATTTTGTATCATCCATGTATTTCAGAATGGTCGCGCGATCGGGCGTAAGTGTGCCGATCTCTGAAAATCGTATGCGAAGATCTTCCGCAACCTCTGCCGTGTAGCCATCGAGCGCAGATCGACCAGGTTCATTCGTATGGTAATAAACCCAATATCCAATGCTGAAGAAGATGCTGGCCACAAACAGCCAGGTCCACCAGCCTGGAAGTGGATTGTCATACTCCTGGATCCCATCATACAGGTGATCCATGGGTTGTTGAGCTTGCTCACTCATGCTCGGCGTACCTCCGTGCCATCATTCAGTGGAATGCTGGCGTTGGCATGGGCTTCGGTCTTCCGCACGAAAAGCAGCGTGCGAATGGTGACAGCGAGAAATACCAGGAAGAACAGGATGAGCGCTGCTTCAGCACAGAAGGAGGCATCCAGATACTTCATCAAATCACGGATCATGTTCTCTCCTTACTTGGCAGCTACCTTTTTGCTCTCCGGAGTGGCAGGCTTGACGGGTGGCGTTTCAGGCTGCTCCACACCGAGCCGCTGCAGGTAAGCAATGATCGCCACCAGTTGTGTGCGCTCCAGGTTCTTCGGCAGACTGCCCTGCCCTCCGTTTTGTTGAATGATGTCATTAGCGATCTGCTTGGCCTGAGCCAACGCGATCGTCTCGGTATTCTCTATATCGGTTGGCCTGTAAGCCTGTCCTCCTGCCAGGAAATTATGTGCCCGCACACGTTCAGGCAGTGTCTTGAAATTCAACTCCGTTTGTTCGAAGGATGGATAAGCTGGCATGATCGAACCGGGGCTGGTATTCGTCGGGTTGCGGAAGTGAGTCGTGTGCCAGAGTGCATTCTGGGCTCCACCTTCACGAGCCAGATCAGGACCAATACGGCGGGAACCCCACTGGAACGGATGGTCATACACGAACTCGCCTGGCTTGGAGTAGGGGCCGTACCGCTTGGTCTCCGCCAGGATAGGACGGATCATCTGTGAATGACAGTTGTAGCAGCCATTGGCGATGTAGAGATCGCGCCCCGCCAGTTCGAGCGGCGTGTATGGCTTCACCCCAGGCAGTGCTGGAATGTTTGAACGAATGAGGAACGAGGGCACCAGTTCAAACAGCGTCGCTGCCACCACCGCAATCACCACCCAGACCGTGAACTTCAACGGCAGACGTTCCCAGCGGCGATGCCACCACAGCGTCGACCATACATCAATCTTCTTGCCCATCTCCAGCACTGCTTCCAGCTTGGATTCAGGTGCAGGATCATCAACATAGTTACTGGTCAACCGGGGGGCAGTGTAAACTGGTTCCTCGTAAACAGCGGGCCGAGCCATCCAGGTACGAATGAAGTTGTATAGACAGAGCACCGCACCCAGCAAAAACAGCAAGCCACCACCCACACGAATCCAGTACATCGGCATCAGCACCTGCACGGTTTCGATGAACTTGGGGTACATCAGATTGCCCTGCTCATCGATGGCCCGCCACATCAAACCCTGAGTCAATCCCGCAACATAGATGGGCACGATGTACAGCAGGATACCAATGGTGCCGAGCCAGAAGTGCCATTCCGCCAGTTTCTTGCTGTAGAGTTTGGTCTGGAAGATACGGGGTAGCAGCCAGTAGATCATGCCGAAAGTCATCATGCCATTCCAGCCAAGCGCCCCGCCATGCACATGGGCGATCGTCCAGTCGGTGTAGTGGGACAAAGCATTGACTGACTTGATCGAAAGCACAGGGCCTTCAAAAGTAGCCATGCCATAAAAGGTGATTCCCACCACGAAGAACTTTAAAACAACATCTTCGGTGACTTTCTTCCAGGCCCCTCGGAGCGTGAGAAGCCCGTTGATCATGCCACCCCACGATGGCATCCAGAGCATCAGCGAAAAGAGCATGCCCAACGTCGTGCACCACTCCGGCGTGGCGGTGTAGTGCAAGTGGTGCGGGCCAGCCCAGATGTAAATGAAAACCAGCGACCAGAAGTGAATAATGCTGAGTTTGTACGAGAACACTGGACGTTCTGCGGCCTTGGGCAGGAAGTAGTACATCAGCCCAAGGAATGGAGTTGTCAGGAAAAACGCCACCGCATTGTGTCCATACCACCACTGCATGAAGGCATCCTGCACACCTGCGTAAATTGAATAACTTTGAAACAGCCCAACAGGTACCACCAGGCTGTTGAACACATGCAGCACCGCAACAGTCACAATCGTGGCAATGTAGAACCAGAGTGCGACATACATGTGCCGTTCACGCCGGGTAGCCAATGTCATGAAAAAGTTCACGCCGAAGAAACCGACCCAGACCACAGCAATGGCAAGATCAATCGGCCATTCCAGCTCGGCATATTCTTTACTTTGAGTGATTCCCAGAGGCAGCGTGATGGCCGCTGCTACGATGATAAGTTGCCAGCCATAAAAGTGAAGCCAACTGAGCGTATCGCTCCACATGCGGGCCTTGCACAGTCGTTGCGTGGAGTAGTAGACCGCGGCAAAGATGGCGTTGCCACCGAAGGCGAAGATGGCGGCATTGGTATGCAGTGGGCGCAATCTGCCAAACGAGGTGAACGTCCAGCCCAGGTTCAGGGCCGGCACTACCAGTTGCAGGGCGATGATCACTCCGACCAGCATTGCCACCACCGCCCATACACAGGTGATGAGCGCGAAGGCTCGCACTATCTTGTCGTCGTATTTAAACTCTTCGAGTGTAACAGCAGGCGATTGAGCAGCGGATTGGCTCATGTACACAAGTCCTTGCTAGGGCAACGAACAACCATGCAGGGAGGAAGCAACTTGTGTACCAAATCATTACAGGCTGGTTTTCAAGGGGTCGGGGTGTGCGACCTCTCCATACCTGTGCGGCATCGCACACTACCAAGATGTGATGCCATGCTTTTCCAATAACCGGTACAGCGAACGGCGAGTAATACCCAGTGACTGGGCTGCCTGCGATTTATTGCCCTGTGATCGCTGCATCGCTTCGATGACCTTGCGGCGGGTCATATCTCCAAGTACCAGCGATTCCTGAGAAGTGACGATGGTGGCTGCATCGCTGGTTTCCACCACTTCTGGCGGGAAGTTTTTCAGTTCAATTAGATTGTCTTCCGCCAATATCTTCGCCCGTTCGATGGCGTTTCTAAGTTGTCTTATATTGCCCGGCCAATCATACTGAAGCAGTGCTGGAACAACGTTCTCCGCGACACGCCAGCCGTTACCCAGGAAATGATGAAACAGCAGCGGGAGATCACCGGTACGTTCCCTCAATGGCGGCAAATGCAGTGTCAGCAGATTGATGCGATAAAAAAGATCTTCCCGAAACCGTCCGGCTTTGACTTCAGCCGATAAATCGCGATTAGTGGCAGCAATCAACCGTACGGTCACTCGGCGTTCCTTGATGGAACCAACTCGTCGCAAGCTGCCGTCTTCCAGAATTCGCAACAGCTTGGGTTGAAGAGTCGGGCTCAGTTCGCCTATCTCGTCTATAAACAAGGTGCCACCGTCTGCCACCTCGAACAGACCGGGCTTTGCAGAAGCTGCACCGGTAAATGCCCCTTTCTCATGTCCAAACAGTTCACTTTCCAGAAGCTGATCCGGCAAGGCGGCACAGTTGATGGTGACCAGCGGCTGTGATGCCAGCGGACTGGCAGCCACCAAAGCCCGTGCCACCAGTTCCTTGCCTGTTCCGCTTTCACCCTGAATGAGTACGGGTTTGTCAGTTGGGCCCATGCGTTGAATCAGCCGTTGTACCTGCTGCATCGCTACTGATTCGCCGATCAACTCGACCCCAGGCTGCCTTTTTCTGATCAATTCCCTGAGGTGTTGATTCTCCCTTTCAATCTTTCTCTGATGCAGTTGCCTTTCAAGAACTGCCTGCAGTTCAGCCAGACGAACGGGTTTTTGAAGGAAATCGACTGCTCCGCACTTCATGGCCTCAACAGCAAGGGGAATCGTACCCTGCCCCGACATCATCACGACTGCACAGTCGTGGTTTCTTTCCTGCAGTAGTTTGAGAAAATCCATGCCCGTTTGTTCTGGCATAAAGTAATCGACTATTGCACAGGCTACATCTTTCTCAACAAGATATTTCAACCCTTCCTGAACAGAACCAACCGACAGCACCTGATAACCAAGTCGGATAAGGTTGCGTGCCACTTGTTCGCGCAAATCAGGGTCATCATCAATAAGCAGCAACTCAGCAGAATGCAACGGCATGGCAGGCTCGAACGAATTTGATACTGCTACTCTATGAAGAAGCGGTAGCAGCGATAGCTGCTTCAAAATCTTGCCGTTTCACGGGCTTGCGAAGATAGGACCAGGCTACCTGTGCATCATCGGGCGGAAATTGGCCTGACAGTTGATAAGCCGATATGAGAATCGTCGGAATGGGATGCGTTTTCCAGATTTCACGGATTGCCTGTTCGCCATCGAGTTGTGGCATCCGCACATCGCTGATGATCAAGTCCGGGTGTAATCGTTGACAGGCTTCCACCAGAGCCGTTCCGTTGTCGACCGCTGCCACCACTTCGTGGCCCAGTCGTTTAATGACTTTGCTGTAGTGATCGCGTATCTCCGCTTCATCGTCGGCGATAGCGATCCGCAGGTGACGGGCCATGGTTCTCTCGAGGCAGAATCACACGAAACTCCGCACCAGGCAGATTTGCAGGTCCCAAATGGAGTTGTCCGCCATGTGCTTCGACAATGCGATGTGCAATTGCCATGCCTAATCCGGTACCTTTGCTTTTCGTCGTAAAAAACGGTTCAAAAACATGCTGGCGTGCGGATTCGCTCAACCCTGGCCCATTGTCTCGCACACGCACTTCCACCATGGGCTGCTCTTCCCGTTCCAGAGAGCGGATTTCTAAATCTATTTCCACTGGATCAGAACAAGCTGCCAAAGAATTCTCAAAAAAATTACGCAGAAGTTGCTGCAACCGAAACGGATCGTAGCTGCCTTCTTCCATTCCAGGCTCAATAGTCAGATTTAATTTCGCCTGCCTGCCAAGCTTAGGAAGCGATAGGCTCTCCCATGCCTGCTCTACCATGTTCCGCCAATAAACTTTTTCTTTCTCCAACACAATAGGGGCCGCATAATTCTGCACTTCAGTCAACAGCCTGGTAAGATCATCCTGCGCTACACTCAATCGACTCAAGTCCTGTTGAACTTCCTTATTACCTTCCAGGTCAAGCTCCAGACTTTCCGTGGAAGCCCGCATACGCTGCAAAGCATTACGTGCCTCATGGGCCAGTCCCGTAATCATCTGGCCAATGGAAGCCAGACGCTCATCCTGCTTTGCTTGTGTCCTCTGTCTGATTTGAAGCTCTGCTTCGTATGCGGCAGAAATAAGCGCCAGATCAATATCAAGAAGCTTGTGCAGTGTTATCAAGCATTGTCTCAGTTGAGGCAGATCTTTTTTCAGTTCCTCCAGGAGTACGCACTGCATCTGCATACGCAAACGTCCATGAGCTATATTGACATATGTTTGATCCAGCCCGATCTCCACATGACGATATCCTACCTGCCAGCGTCGCTGGATGTACTCGTTGTCGTATTCACCAGCCAGCAATTCCTTCAGCCACTTCTCCAGGCTGATTTTCAGTCGGGCAATCTGCTGATCACCACCAACAATAACCTGGGCAACTTTGGGATGACGCACAATTTCACTGTAGAAATCTTCAACGAAAACCTGGCTGAAAGGCATTAACAGGTTGTTTAACTCTTTGACAGTCTGGCTGTCCTGTGGTGACCAGTTAATGTAACGCTTCAGCAGATCATACTTTTCGAAGATGAATTGATGGATCATATCGTTCCCTGATCACCAGCCAAAATTACTTTCGAAATATCAGATTCGGTACGGTCACTCTATCAGTATTCTTCCCTGATCACATTCAGATTTCTGGTATGCACCTGAAAAATGTACTTCACACTTCGACTCGAATCATTTTATCCGAGTGGTTCAATAATAAACGCATGATACTGCCAGGGTTCTACATCGAGGTAAAGCCCCTTGGCCTGCAATTCATCCCCTGATCGATCATAAACCGCATCGCTGAGGAGATCACGCAGCCGCCAGTTGTGGTTGCCCAGATCAGACATGGAAGGTCGTACATAGCACTGGCTTCGCTCTCCTGAGTAATTGACAGCCACCAGCATTCGATTTCCGGCAATATCATTCCAGGTGTATGCCAGGAAATGATCCCGGGTAGCATTGTTCTCCCAGGCTGCATGACAAGGTGCAAGCTGCCAGTCGCCATTTCGTAGTACAGGTTGCTTGAGTACAGCTAGCAGCCGCTGATAGAACGTCTGCAATGGGACATCGACCGGTTCAACGGGCCCTCGAATCAAATGCGGAGAAATCCGAACCTGTTTCCCTTCCAGTTGCCCCTGATGAAAGAAGCGTAAGCCCGGGCTGAGGAATGTAATCACTGCTGCAGCACGGTGAACTTCCAGCGGGAAAGTTTTGGCGGCACGAGGCTCATCATGATTTTCAAGAAAACGAACCATCTTGTTCTGATACTGCATGTCGGCATGCAGATGTTCGCGCGCAGCCCGAGTTTGCCTGTGTTCCAAACGATCATAGAGCCGTTTGTCGTAGGTATAATCGAACCCCTGCTGCTGGAGCGTCCATTCAAGATCCCAGTACACCTCTGCCACGAAACAGAAGGCCGGGTGGTTTTGCCTGACTTCCTTGATGGCCCTCTCCCAGAATGGTTCCGCCTTCAAACCCCAGGTTCGTTCAAAGACATCGGGCAGCACCAGCATGGCCATGTCGCAGCGGACGCCATCGCACTGGCCAGCTATTCTGGCGAGTTCTGCCCGCATGGCTGCCTGGGTGGCAGGATTGGCGTAGTTCAGTTGCAGCGTGTCAGGCCAGCCGGGGAAGTAGGGGTCACGGCCATGGGCCAGGAGCAGACTGCCCTGCTTGGTTGGAACACGTGTGTAATTTTTCGGCGCCTGGGCGAGTTGGAGTTCGGTGCCAGCCACGAAGTAATCGGGATGCTCGTTCACCCAGGGATGATCCAGTGCCATGTGATTGGGGACAAAATCGAGGAGAAGGCGGAATCCTCGTTTCCTGAGTCGTTCGCGCAGGCGTGCCAGTGCAGCATCCCCGCCGAGGTTCGTGTGAACGGTATAGCCGGTGATGGCGAAACCTGAACCACCAATGTCGTCGTCCGTCAGATCGGGCAAGGTATTCCTGAATTCGTTCAGCCACTCCGGATTGGTACGTGAGATGCGCTGAGCAGCAGTCCCGGTCTGCCAGACGCTGAGCAGCCAGATCCAATCGAACTTCTGCTCGGCAAGTTTATCGAGTTCAGCATCGGGGATATCGTCGAGGGTGGCGCGCTTGCCGAGCTTTCTGGAAAGCTCGGTGAGCCAGACACGGGTATTGATCTGGTACAGGCTGGGATACTGGGGCGAGAGATTCACAGCGTCGTCCTTTCATGAACAGATGCTATCTGCTGAGCACGGGGGAAAGCAGGCGCGAAGCTCGTGCAACTGCACCGTTCAGGAACTGCATGGGAAGATGGAGTCTGAAGCCCCAGTCACGTTCACTATGACGGGCCTGGGGAAAACCGAGATGCATGAGATTGTGACCATAGCGCCAGCCACGGGAGACCAGTGCTGCAGCCATGGCCATCGTCACTTCGAAGTTGTCTTCGGGCCAGCCGCTATCGAGGTAGAAGCCGACATCGGGTAGTGTTTCTCGCAACACCCGTTCGAGCAGATCATCCTTGAACGAAAAAGTGCTCGACATGCAGACGGCAGCCCCGAAATGCTGGGGGTACTCCCAGACAGTATAGAACGAAACGACACCGCCCAGCGATGACCCCCAGACGCTGCGGAAGCGACGGTCAGGCACACTGCGAAGTATTTTCTCTTCCTGTGGGATGATCTCTTCCACCAGCGATCGGGCATAGAGTTCGTAGCCGGGTTTGGTGTATTCGGTCATGCGGTCGCCGGAGTAGAGACCAACGATGATCATATCTTCCGAAGCACGCATGCCACGCAGGGTCTGGCTAGTCTGGTCCACCTGCCAGTCATTACCCATGAATGCTTCTTCGAGGAAGAAAAGATTCTGGCCATCCTGCATGTAGGCGATGGGGTAGGTGGCCAGCGTGTTCTCGTCGTACCCCGGGGGCAGATACACCCGCAGGCGATGCTGACGGTTCAGGAGCTTGGAGGGTATCTCCACCAGGCGGGAGAACCTCCCCTCTTCGGAACCGAAGAAGAATGGATAGCAGGCCCGCTGATCTTTCTCGGTCATCAGCAGCAGGTTGTTCGAACCGATGGACCAGTGAAACCTATCGCCCTGTATCAGCCCTGCTTTAAAGTAGACGAACGGCTGGCGTGAGGTGATTTCGAAGGTGGAGACGGTACCATCGTCACTGACAGATATCGGCTCGAGGTTTTTGTTCCAATCGAATTGCGTACGCAACACGATATGGCCCCGACCAGCTGGGTAAATGACCCGGAGCGTTCGTTTGAGCGCTGCCGACGTTTTGTAAAGAAGCTCTGGTGCTGGTTCTGACACGTTCGCTACTCCAAGCCTTTCCTGTTAAGATGCAACAATTGGGTAAGGACGAGCAACACCACTCTCACCATAACCGATGAACAAGTAGATTCCATGCAGAGCAATGCACGCACTTTCCGAATAATCCTAAGAGATTGTGTATCTTGTCATCTCGTTTTCGGGTGATGTTATTCCAGTCTGTTCAGGCCAAAGTATGCGAATCACGGCTGTGCTTACGGTTTGCTTCGCCTTGCTGGGAGTGATCCTGGCTGGTTGCCAGCATTACGGGCCTCGATCGATCACCGCTGATCGCATTCCCTACAACCAGGCCATTGCCGAATCGTGGAAAGAACAGACGCTGCTGAACATCGTGAAACTGCGTTACATGGATACGCCGTTCTTCGTGGACGTGCCACAGATTACGAGTGGCTACACGATTCAAGGAACAGCTTCTGCCGCTGGTGGTATCTTTCCTCCGGTCAATCCCGTGTCGACGTTTGCCCAGCAACTGGGTTTGACTGCCAACCTGCAGGGGGCCTATCAGGACAGGCCCACCATCTCTTATCAACCGCAGACGGGCTCGCAGTTTATTCGAAATCTGACAACACCGATCAATCCCGGCTCGGTGCTCTATCTCCTGCAATCGGGGTACCCGGCGGACTTGGTGCTCAATTTGACCGTGGATTCGATAAATGGAATCAAAAATCGCTCGGTGGTGGGTGGACAGATACGACCTGCCGACCCGGAATTCGTGCAAATCGTCCAATCGCTTCGTAAAGGCCAGCAGTCGGGTCATGTGGGTATCCGGGTGGAACGAGCGAAGGACAAACCCGATTCGGTTGCCTTCTTCTTTCAGGAGCAGGGGATCGATCCGGAGATCAAAGCTGAACTGGCCGAAGTCAGACGAATCATGCGACTGGATCCACAAGCGAAGTCCTTTCCGGTAGTCTTTGGCGCTAACGCCTCACAGCCTAATGAGATTGCGATCCTGTCTCGATCCGTCTATCGCATCCTTTCTGAACTGGGTACTTTCGTGGAAGTACCCGAAGATCACGTGACAAGCGGTATCGCTCCATACCTGGGTAGTGCCGGGACAGATGGTCAACCGCTGCTGCGCGTCATTTCTTCCACCTGTAAGCCTGTCAATCCTTTCATCAGTGTCTGTTACGAAGGGCACTGGTTCTGGATCGATAAGACAGACAGCTATTCCAAGCGGACCATCGCTTACCTGGTGGTGCTGCTAGCGCTTGCCGATACCGGGGCCAAGGAAAACCTGCCTGTCATCACGATTCAAGCTAATTGACCTGTTCCGCGTGTCTGATAGCATCCCGATCCAGAACCTGGCTGAGCCGTGAAACAGGATGGTCAGTTTCTGCAGCAATCTTATGGTAACCGAGAATACTATCAGGAGTATTCGTCGCAAACAGATGCATCAGTCGGGCAATGACGCCCGTCCAGCCTGTCTGGTGATTGGCCCCCAGCCCTGCTCCATTGTCACCATGGAAGTACTCGTAGAACTGGATCAGATCACGCCAGTGCGGATCTTCCTGGAACTTCCTGGTATCGCCATAGACCGGGCGTTTGCCATCAGAGTTTTTCAGGAACATGTTGCCAAGGCGACGAGAAATCTCCTCAGCGACCTGGTACAGGTTCATCATGTTGCCAGAACCCGTCGGGCATTCGACGACAAAATCGTTTCCGTAGTAGCTGTAGTAGTTGAGCAGTGCGCGAATGATCAACGCATTGACTGGCATCCAGATGGGGCCACGCCAGTTCGAATTGCCACCGAACATGCCCGTATCTGACTCCGCAGGCAGGTAGTCCACACGGTATTCCTGTCCGCCTGCTTTGAAGACATAGGGATGCTCGGCATGGAACCGGGAGAGGGATCGCAACCCGTAGGGGCTGAGGAACTCTTTTTCATCCAGCATCTTCGACAGGACGCGTCGCAGTTTGTTCTCATCGAGGATAGAGGCCAGTCGTCTGCCTTCGACACCCATCTTGCCTGGATCGTGAATGGCAGTCCGCACCTCCGGTCGGGCATCCAGAAATCGCTTGATACGCATAGCCATATCGGGATACTTCGCCAGGAGTTTGCCATCGTACACGGTTGCTGCACAGAGAGGCAACAACCCGACCATGGATCGCACTTTGAGCCTCTGAGAATTGCCATCAGGGAGTCTAAGCACATCGTAGAAGAAGCCATCTTCCTCATCCCACATGCCGCTTTCCCCACCCATGTGGGTCATGGAGGAAGCAATCCAGAAGTAGTGCTCGACAAACTTGATGGCCATGTCGCCATAGTCGGGATCAGTCAGCGCGAGTTCGCTGGCAATCTCGAGCATGTTCTGACAAAAGAGCGCCATCCAGGCAGTGCCATCGGCCTGTTCCAGATAGCCACCGGTGGGTAGTGGTGCACTGCGATCAAACACACCGATGTTATCGAGGCCGAGAAAGCCGCCTTCGAAGACGTTACGCCCGGAGCGATCCTTGCGGTTGACCCACCAGGTGAAATTAAGCAGGAGCTTCTGGAAACTGCTCTTGAGCCATTCCTTGTCGCCTTCACCCGTTTTGGCCTTCTCGAGTCGATAGGTGAAGATGGTGGACCAGGCATGGACCGGCGGGTTGACATCACCAAAGTTCCATTCATACGCCGGTATCTGGCCGTTCGGATGCATGTAGCGTTCGCGTAGCATCAGGCGCAGCTGATCTTTGCCAAAATCGGTATCTACGAGCGTGAGTGCGATGACATGAAAGGCCAGATCCCAGGCGGCATACCAGGGGTACTCCCACTTGTCAGGCATGGAGATGACATCGCCGTTGTACATGTGATGCCAATGTTCATTGCGTGGGGCGTTCTTTCTGTCTTTCTTGAAGGGATCACTGCCCCGCTCTTCCAGCCACTTGTCGACATCGTAATGGTAGAACTGCTTGCTCCAGAGCATGCCCGCAAGGGCCTGCCGCATGACGTTAGCCTGGTCACCACTAAGGGACTGGGGAATCACCTTGGCGTAGAACTCATCTGCTTCCTTTTTCCCCTGCTCGACGATGGAATCAAACGAGGTGAAGGGTGTCGTTTTCTTGCCATTGCCCTGTGAGGCTGCCTGAGGCGAGGCATCCGTCAGCCGCAGTCGAATGACCTGGCATTCACCTGGTTGAACAGTCAGGTGATAGTGAGCTGCAACCTTGGTGCCCTTCTTTTCGGGATTGATCGCTTCATCGACGCCATGTACGAAATACTGATGGAAGCTGTCTTTCACATAATGACTGCGATTGGGCACACCGAAGATGCGTTCGGTGTTGGTTTCATTTTCAGTGAAGAGGAGAGGCACTTTGCCATCGCAGTAGAGGTAGCGTTCCCCCAACCTGTCATGCGTGGCCTTGATGGCACTCATGGTGCCATCGGTTTCAATCTGCTGCAACTGCGGCCGGGGCGCCTGGGCTACCCATGACCATTCGTTGCGGAACCAGAGGGTGGGCAACAGATCAATGACAGCTGCTTCTGGACCGCGATTGTAAACGCTGATCTGGATCAGGATGTCTTCCGGCGACTTCTTGACATATTCCACGAACACGTCGAAGTACTTGTTCTGATCAAAGACGCCTGTATCGATGAGTTCGTATTCGAACTCTTTTCTGTTACGTTTCTTGCTGGTCTGCACCAGGTTGTCGTACGGGAAGGCTGCCTGCGGATATTTGTACAGGTACTTCATGTAAGAATGCGTCGGGGTACTATCGAGATAGAAATAGTACTCCTTCACATCCTCGCCGTGATTGCTTTCACTGTTGGTAAGGCCGAAGAGGCGTTCCTTGAGAATGGGATCCTTGCCATTCCAGAGGGCGAGTGCGAAACAAAGCTGCTGCTGGTCATCGGAGATGCCCGCCAGGCCATCTTCGCCCCAGCGGTAAGCACGGGAACGAGCCTGATCGTGTGAGAAATAATTCCAGGCGTCGCCACCTTCACTGTAATCTTCACGGACGGTACCCCACTGCCTTTCGCTGAGGTAAGGGCCCCATTTTTTCCAGGCTTTGCTTTTCTCTTGAGCTTCCTGCAACCGAAGTTGTTCAGCGTTCACGTTGAGCCCTTAGGTTAGCCGGGTACACCCAGCATGGTCTTGTAGTGTCCGGGAACTGGTTCGAGCTTATCTGAACTGGAGGGTTGATAGAGTTTACGATTTTCCCATGGGTTATCGCCAGTAGGCAGAGTCCAGAATTGACCATTCGAGTCCATGACGACCCAGCACAACTCGTTACGATCAACAAAAAGCTTAATTCTCTGCTTGGTTACCATCGTGGCTTCGGTCTGAACTACCGTCATGGTTACTTCCTCCGTGAAATCAAGACGCTGTTCGTTCATCAAAACCGTCCTTAGTTTCTGCAGGGAAAGATGACCCGGATGGCATTCAATGCAATTGGCAAACTGCTGTGTTGCATCACCAGTTCCTGAGCTAACTGCTTGGTGTACCACGATTGCGTATTGCCCTTCAAGACAATTCCCTTGTCCGATAACTGAACTTGAAGGTCGCCTACTGAATATCCCAGGCGATTCCGGATGATCTCTTCCAGCGATTCTCGTTCCTGTCTTAAAGATCCAGTAATTGCACAGTAATCGAGCATTACAACGTTCCTTCACCAACTTAAGGTGACCAAGGTCGCCCCCCCAACTTAATGACTTCACTCATCAAGCCAAGATACTGTAATCAGATGATGCGTGACTTATAACTGTCAAATCTTACAGATTTATCCAAAATAGAAGCTCCATCGGTATTTACGGTGAAATAATGTGATGTTTGATGGCATACTGTACTAATTCTGCATTGGTTTTGATCTGCAGTTCTTCCATCAGGCTGTACTTGTGAAATGCTACTGTACGAGGCGTTATTTTCATGATACGGGCAACTTCCTTCATGGTTTTGCCTTCCGCCAGCAGTTGCAGCACCTCACGTTGTCTCGGACTCGGTTCTGACTTGCGACCATTGTTGTTATGCCTCAATTGAAAAGTGCCAGCCAGTTCTTTTGAAGATGGAGGAGTTACATACGTTCTCCCCTGTTGCACGGTTTGAATAGCTTGCACTAATTCCGTGGTGGCAGCGTTTTTCAACAGGTAACCGGACGCACCAATTTGAAATGCTTCCGCCATCAGATCAGGGTCTTCATTCATGGTCAGAAAGATGATCTTACATTGAGGTTGTATCTGCTTGAGTTGCCTGGCTGCATCCAGTCCGTTCAGCAAAGGCATGGCAATATCCAGCACAACGATTTCCGGCTGAAGCTTTCTGGCAGCTGCCAGCAAGGCTCTTCCATCCGAAACGGAACCCAGGACTGTACAATAGGGTTCAAGCAGTTTGGTCAGTGCTTCGCATAATAAGCGATGGTCATCAGCCAATAATACGCGTGGCATTCCCATGGCTTATGTCCTTTCAGCTGGCTCTGGCGAATATTCCAGTTGTTCATTAGAAGAAATGGATTCCTGTGTTGTCATCTCGAACGGTACACGAACTTCAATCCGTGTACCTTTCCCTGGCTTGGCGGATAACTGAACAGATCCCTGCACCAGGCGTACTCGTTCACGCATGCTGAGCAGGCCAAGGCCAGGCTTTTCATTGCTGCTCTCCGGATCAAATCCTCTGCCGTCATCTTGTATGGTCATCACCAAATGATGGTCCATACTTTTTAACTGCACCTCAATGATCTCCGCATCAGCATGTTTAATTGCATTATTCAAAGCTTCCTGGGCTATTCGGTAGAAACACAGCGAGGTGTTGACAGGCAAAGAGAAATCCAATTCCTCGATATCGTAATCGATCACCACATCATGAGTACTGCTGAGTTCGCGACACAGGCTTCGCAACGACTTGATGAGCCCCAACTGCTCGAGCTTGGCGGGATGCAACTGATGCGACAGATTATGGACAAAAGTAGAAAGTTGCTTGACCTTGATGGATAGCTCCCGTGTTCGCTCAGCGAATTCTTGGGTATCCACCTCCTTGGAATGAGCAAGCATGTCGAGCTCGACTGCAATCAAGGCCAGGTTCTGGTTCAAGTCATCGTGCAGTTCTCGCGCAATGCGACGACTTTCTGTTTCCTGGGCTGTCAGTAATTTTCCTGTCAAAGCAGTCAGTTCCTCCTGGCTCTGCTCCAGTCTGGAAGCGGCAATTTTTCGCTCGCTGATATCTACAATAGTTGCCAGCACCAGCGTCTTGCCATTCGAGCGGATGGGGTTCAACCCGATTTCCACGGGAAACTCACTACCATCCTTGCGTCGAGCAAAAAGTTCTCGCTCTTTCCCCATTGGTCGTGCAAGGGGTGATTGGAAAAATTGTTCCCTCCATTGTTCATGATGAATCTGCCAGGGTATGGGAACGAGGTGTTCCAGCGGAATCTGTTGAAACTCCGATTTACCATAGCCGAACATTTTCTCCATCTGGGCATTCACGAGCACGATCCGGCCGTTGCGCTCCACCATTAACATCCCGTAAGGCGAGGCATCCACGGAGAGTCGAAACTGATTCTCCGCCTGCTGCCGCGAACTTCGTTGCAGCAATAACCCTGCTATCAGAAGTGTTTGTGCCAGCAACAAGGCGAGTGCGCCTACTATCTGCCAGCGATATAGTTCCCAGACGCCTGGCTGCTCATTATCGATGATGACACCGACAGGCAGTTGAGAATGTGAGGTAGCCCATCGCTGATATTCCTGGCCATCAATCAGAATGCTGTTCTGCACCTCACCACGATGGACAATTCCCCTGGGAGATTCACCCTGCAGCATTCGATTGACCAGCCAGGCTGCATTCTTCCCTTCGTTGGCAAAGCTCATCAACTTTCCACCAACAATGCCTTTGCAATGATAAACCTGCAGATGGCCATAGATTGGCACCCGGGCAACTTTCTTCATCATGCTAAGCACTTCGGGTGCAGCATAACTGGCGCCCGTATTATCCTTTTGTAGATGCAGATAATAGATGAAGCTTCCTGCGCCTATCTTGCTGACTTTATCCAGCAGATCATGTATCGACAAATCAGCCAGATGTACGATTTCCAATTGTGGTGCAACACGACTGAAATTCTGATCAGCCTTTTCCTTCCAGTACTTGTCATACGTAGATGAGCCCGAGACAACGTAGACACGCCTGGCGTCGGGATGAATACCCAGCGCCATTTGCATGGTGGCTTCACTGTCGAATTTCATGGGAACGCCGACCATGTTATCGGGTAGTTTTTCACTGCTTAATTCATTCTCCTCTATGGCTGCAAACACCACAGGAACATCCGGCAGACTTTTTTGATAGTTTTTGAAGAAGTTAAACGAATGCTTGAGACCCACGACAACGGTTTCCAGTTTGATAGTGGCATATTTCTGCTGCAGAAATTTCGCGAGTTGTTCCTGATATTTCTGATCTGGAAATCGGACAGCATCCAGGAACTCGTAATAAAACTCAATTTTCTGCTTTGAATGCTCCAGCAGATATTGACGAAATGCCTGATCAAACTCAATGATGCCGGGGCGACCTGCCATATCAGGATAGATCACCAGAACTTTCCTGCTCGTGACATCCTCGGCCCAGACATGTAACGAAGAAAAAAGCAGCACCATTATTGCATTAAACAAAACTCCCGATTTGGTATTTCGCATGTGCTGAAGCATCGATGGGGCTTACTGTTTCAAATTCTTAACGACACTCATCGTACAATCTCCAGTGGCGAGGTTCCACTTCTTCTTTCTATCGCGATTCGCTGACGTCAGAGTTACAACCTAGCCAATTGCAATTAGCCAACATCTGTCACTTTTACCAGTCGCATCCCATCTCAAGATCATTACAGTAAATTGGCAAGACTTCGCCCTGATCCACACCTGTATGTGACAGCATGAAAGATGTATGGTTATTGTTTCTGGGCAGTGGGCTTTTCATGGCCATCCTCGGGCTCGTCATGTTTGCTTACGCAATTTTCAATGCAGTAACCATCATGTTGTTCCTGGGTGGTGGATTGATTATTGCTTCGGTTATTCAGCTTGCCAATAGCTGCTGGGCCCGCCCCTGGAAAGGATTTTCCTTCAGCATTATTCTTGGCATGGTTTACCTGATCACCGGACTTCTTCTGATTGAGTACCGTCTTCAGGCTTCCATGGCCTTAACACTGGTGGTAGCTGCGGGATTAATGATTGCAGGATCGGTGAAAATAATACTGTCAATAATTGAACACTGGGATGGCTGGATACTTTCACTCGTGAGCGGAGTACTCACCACTATTCTGGGCTTCAGCATCTGGCTTGAATGGCCTTTTCACGGGATCTGGGTAATTGGATGTTACCTGGGAGTGGAATTGATCTTGAGCGGATGTACCTGGATCAGGTTGGGTGCATCTCTTCATTGGTTAAAGTCATCGAATTTTCAATCAACAATCTCTTAACTGGGAGAAATGATGAAAGTTACCATACTCGGCGCTGGTGGAGGAGAAGTAACAGGGTCTGCCTATTTACTGCAAACGAAAACCGCGAATGTGCTGATTGATTGTGGTATGTATCAGGGAGCCAGCAAGTCCGAAAACTACAGGAAAATGCCCAAATCAGAAAACGTCAAGAAACTCGACTGCGTGATCCTGACTCATGCCCATCTGGATCATACTGGTCGCTTGCCTCTTTTGACAAAACTGGGGTATCGTCATCCCATCTATGCAACACCTGCTACCATTGAGTTAACCGAAGTCATTCTCAAAGATTCAGCAAGACTCCAGCGATCCGATGCTGAGCGTGAAAATCGCAAGCGCAAAAGATTCAATGAGCCACCATTGGATCCGCTCTACTCTGAAGATGACGTTACTGCATTGAAACCATTGATGAAGACTCTGACCTACGACAAACCGACTGAGATTGCACCTGGTGTAACTGTTCGGGCTGTGGAAGCGGGTCACATGCTCGGGTCAGCTAGTCTGGAATTCACCGTGGAAGAAGCGGGAAAGAAACGTGTCATCATCTTCTCCGGAGATATTGGCCCGCGCGGCGCACCACTTCACCACGATCCTGTACCCTTCAAGCATGCTGATGTCGTTTTCATGGAATCCACCTATGGCGATCGCAACCACAAATCGCTGAAAGACAGCGCCATCGAAGCCAGGGAAAACATCAAGCAGGTTGTCAAAGCCAGGGGGAAAATACTGGTTCCTGTTTTCGCAGTTGCCCGATCTCAGTTGATCATGTATCTCCTTGCAGGTGCGTTTCACAAAGGAACGCTCAAGCCATTCCCGATCTACATTGACAGCCCGATGGCTATCGAAGCCACCAGAATTTACCGCAAGCATGTTGAACTGTTCGATGCCGAAGCACTGTCGATGCAAAAATCTGGTGATCTTCGCGCCAATCTGGAGTCTGTCGAATTCTGCAAAACGGCTGAAGAATCCAAGGCACTCAACGATGTTTCCGGCCCCTGCATGATACTGGCAGGCTCAGGCATGTGCACTGGCGGTCGCATCCTTCATCACTTCAAGTACAACCTGGCCATTCCCGGCACACTCGTGATGATTGTTGGATTCCAGTCACATGGATCACTGGGCCGGATGCTGGTGGATGGTGCGAAACACGTCACCATATTTGGTGAACGAATTCCCGTCAGGGCAAAAGTGATCACACTCAATGGCATGAGTGGCCACGCTGGTCAGAAAGATCTGATGAACTGGTATGATTCTCTTGCAAGTTCCCGCCCACGCACGATATTGACACATGGTGAAAACAAGGCCCGAACCGCACTTGCCAGGTTGATTCGCGAAAAGCACCAAGTCAAAGCCGAGTTGCCTGAACTAGGTGATGTCATTGAAATCGACTGAGTTGCAGAATCGACTTTGTGAGCATAAAGACTACTGAAGATCAGATCAGGGAGACATCATGAAAGTAGGCGTGGTAGGCAGTGGCTTCGTAGGTTCAACCGCAGCCTATGCATTGGTAATGAGAGGTGTGGGGCGTGAGGTGATCCTGGTCGATAAGAACATGGATCGTGCGCGTGCCGAAGCCGACGACATCCGGCATGCTGTCCCCTTTGCCAAACCGTTGACCGTGCAGGCTGGAAATTATGATGCTTTAACTGGCGCGAAAGTAGTGCTTCTCTGTGCCGGTGTGAATCAAAAACCGGGAGAGACCCGTTTACAATTGCTCCAACGCAATGCCGCAGTGTTTGCCGAAGTCGTGCCACAGGTGTTGAAGTTTGCGCCGGAAACTGTGCTGGTAGTAGCTACCAATCCTGTGGATATCATGACAAACCTGGCGGCCTGCTATGCTGCACGCTGTGGCATACCTGCCGCGCGTGTTCTGGGGTCAGGTACTACATTGGATACCGCACGCTTTCGTAGCCTGCTCGGAACACATTGTGGAATCGACTCACATCATGTGCATGCTCATGTCATCGGTGAGCATGGCGACTCCGAAGTTCTGACCTGGTCACTGGCCAGCGTAGCAGGTATGCCTCTGAAAAACTTTGTACAAATGCGAGGTATCGATCTATCGGATGAAATTCAGGCATCGATCGATCAACAGGTTCGCCGTGCCGCCTACTCCATCATTCAGGGCAAAGGGGCGACATATTATGGCATTGGCAGCGCCTTGGCCCGCCTGGTGGAAGTGATACTTCACAATCAGCGTTCTGTACTCACCATCTGCACACCAACGAATGACATAGAAGGCGTTCGAAACACCACGGTTTCCTTACCCAGACTTCTGGGTGGAGATGGAGTTCTTGCCACCTTCCCGCTACCATTGACTGATCATGAAACAGCCCAATTGCGAAACAGTGCACAGATCATCCGCAACGCTCTCGATGAACTCCAGGTAGAACCATAGTTATCACAGTATCGGCTTGAGTGGATTCAACGCGGGAGGCCATAAGCATGAAGATCGGTGTCGTTACCGGAGGTGGTGATTGCCCCGGCTTGAATGCGGTGATTCGTGCCGTGGTAAAAGCTACCCGGCATCACGGATGGGAAGCACTTGGCATCATTGGTGGCTATGAAGGGTTGCTCAAGCCCTGGAAAACTATCCCCCTTTCTCAAGAGCAATTGGACGGACTGCTTATCCGTGGTGGAACGATTCTGGGCACCGCCAATCGTGGTCGATTTTCCGCCAAAGTAGGCCATGGCGACTTCCGGCGTCTACCTTTCGAACTACTTGCAGAAGTGAAAGAATCGATGAATGAACTGGGGCTTCATGCTCTCGTGTCCATTGGTGGTGATGGATCACTGAGCATTGCCCAGCAGATGCATGAGTTTGGCATCCCCATTGTGGGGGTGCCCAAGACTATTGATAACGACCTGCAAGGCACCGTGATGACTTTTGGGTTTGATTCCGCCGTTGCCTGCGCCACCGATGCTCTCGACCGGTTACACTCGACGGCAGAAAGTCACAAACGCGTTATCGTTCTGGAAGTCATGGGTAGATATGCAGGCTGGATAGCTCTCTTCGCCGGAGTGGCCGGTGGGGCAGACGTCATTCTGATTCCAGAAATTCCATTCAGTTATGAAAGCATCTGCAGGAAGATTGAAGAACGAGAGCAGCAAGGCAAGCATTTCACCCTGGTTATTGTTGCCGAGGGTGCACGGGAGAAAGATGGAGAAATGGTGACCAGCGCAGCCCAGCAGAAAGATCGGGAAGCCAGGCTGGGTGGCATCGGCGCTGTGGTGACCGCTGAACTCGAAAAACGGACAGGCAAAGAATGCAGGAACTGCGTACTGGGACACCTGCAGCGTGGAGGAACACCCACAGCATTCGACCGTGCTCTGTGCTCCATTTTCGGTGCGGAAGCAGTAGAACTCATTGCCCACGGACAATTCGGAAAAATGGTCTCTTACCAGGGCTCGCATGTCGGTGCAGTTGACTTGACTGAAGCTGTAGGCACGCTCAAGACTGTTAAGCAGGATGGAAGCCTCGCTACCACAGCCCGAGCCATTGGAATCTGTCTTGGCGATTAACCAAATCAGAATGCCGGGAGTGAGACGTGGAGTTCATGCAGTTGATCATCAAACTTCTCGTTGTGGTGTTTGTCACTACCAGCATGGCAACACTGGGCTTGACTCTGCATACACGGGAAATCGTTGGTCCTTGGCGCAGATTCAACCTCGTTCTCAGTTTGCTGTTCTCCAACCTGGTGCTGGTACCTGCTATTGCCTATTGCTTTACCAAAGTCTTCGTTTTGGACGAAACGTTTGAAACAGGTTTATTATTACTGGGCATGGCAGCAGGCGCTCCGTTTGTACCCAAGCTGATCGAAGTGGCACGAGCTGATATGGCACTGGCAGTCAGCATGATGTTGCTTCAGGTACTTGGCACTATCATCGTCTTACCGCTCATACTACCGCGATTTATACCAGGTGTTCAGGCAAATGCACTGCAGATTGCAACTCCATTGATATTGCAGATGCTTCTGCCTTTGATTGCCGGGCTGGTATTCCGGCACTTCGCTCCAACCTGGGCGAAAAGAATCAATCCGCCGCTCATGCTGATTTCTCAACTCTCTGCACTAATCGTGCTGATAGCGCTCTTTGTCATTAATTTCCAAAGCATGACGGCGATGCTGGGAAGCGGCGCCTTGCTGGCATCACTCTGCTTTGTGATAGTTGCCATGCTGGTGGGGTATTTCACCAGCTTCGCGAATGGTGAATCATCTGTCGTACAGACCATTGCAACAGGTCAGCGCAACATACCAGCAGCTCTGGTTGTTGCCTCCAACAACCCATTGCCTAGAGATATTGTCGGCATGCTGATGCTGACAACCTTCGTTGGGCTGATACCGATTGTAGGCTATGCGATATTCTGCGGACATACAGGAACCAAACGCAAGACCTCATCTGATTCCTAACCTGCCTGGAGTACATGTCATGAACCAGACCGAAGCCCGAAATGCCGACCCCATCAGTCTGGCTGATGAAGAGAATGTCAAACGGGTGCTGGTGGAATCGGTGATGGGTTTGTGGGATGTCGTTAATAACCTGACACGCCTGAAACCTTCTAAACGAGACCGATATCGTGTGACCATCTTCGGGTCTGCCCGCATCAAACCAGGTAGTTTTGGCTACGAAGCGACCAAAGAAGTATCAGCAGCTCTGGCAGAAATGGGATGCGACATCATTACCGGCGGCGGCCCAGGGCTGATGCAGGCTGCCAACGAAGGCGCCTCACGCGTGCAAGGCAAAGTGCAGTCGATGGGTATTCGAGTCGATCTGCCTTTCGAACAGGAAGTCAATTCCTTTGTCAGTCATGCCTTTGAGCATCGAACATTTTTCACCAGGTTGCATCAGTTTGTGTTGGCATCTGATGCGTTTGTCGTTGCACCCGGTGGCATCGGCACCGTGCTCGAAGCCATGATGATCTGGCAACTCATCCAAGTGCATCATTTGAAGGATTGCCCATTTCTACTTGTTGGCAAGATGTGGGAAGGATTGGTGCAATGGGTACGTGAATCCATGCTGACCACCGATCCACCACTAGCCAATGTGGAGGATATGAATATTCCCCAGTGTGTGACCGGTGCTGCCAAGGTCATTGAAATCATCCAATTGCACCGTGCTCAATGGCTGGCTCGACAGAAAAAATGATTCTGGTATCGTGATAACCAATTAGTTGGGAAAAGAGTAATGTGGCAATTGCAGTATCGTTGGAAAAAGATCATCAACCAGTCATTCTGGCTGCTTCCAGCCATGTGCATGGTGCTGGCGGTTATTATCGCCATGACGACTCGCTGGCTTGATCATCAGCACACGTTCAGGCTCTTTAATTATTCAACTGATGGTGCGCGCACTTTGCTCAACAGCCTGACAGGATCACTGCTGACTTTCCTGGTCTTTGTCATCTCTTCAATGCTGCTGATTGTACAGTTGGCCAGTTCCCAACTGACTCCCCGTATCATCGCCATGGCGTTTACCACACGCTATACACAGTTCACTCTTTGTTTATTTGTTTTCACCTACACGTTCAGCCTGGCGACGCTCGTGCGAATCGACGATCACGTGCCTCAGTTGAGCGTGGGGCTGTCCGTTCTCTGCACGCTGTTAAGCATCGTAGTGTTTTTCTGGTTTGCGCAGAAACTGGGAACGTCACTGCGGCCCGTCTCGATTGTCCAGGCGGTCTGTGAAGCGACCCGGCGTGTGATTGATGAAGTCTATCCGGTGAAATTCAGTCCACCTGTTGTCAGTGGAAGAAGTGCGTGGAAGAATCAGATCGTACACGAAACATCATCCATTGTTCCATACCGGTATATTTCCGGCGTACTGGTTGCATTTGATATTGCACGTCTGGTCCAGTTGGCTCAACAGGCCAACTGCACAATTGAACTCATTCCCCAGGTAGGCGACTTTGTCTCCAAGGATGATCCACTCTGCCGCATCTATCCCGAAAATGCTTCGCTTGATACTGCCAGTCTGCAGCAGGCCGTGATCGTCGGGTCGGAACGAACCATCGAACTCGATCCCATGTTTGGCTTCCGCATTATGGTGGATATCGCATCACGGGCATTGTCCGCAGCCATCAACGACCCGACCACAGCGGTGATGGCTATTGACCAGCTTCACCGACTATTGCGATATGTAGGTAAGCGTCAACTTTCAGATGGCACTGTGGTCGATTCGCAAGGCAAATTGCGACTGGTCTATCCGACCCCCAACTGGGAAGACTTCACCAGCATGGCGGTAAGTGAAATCCGTCAGTTCGGCATCAGCAGCATCCAGATACCGCGCCGATTGCGTGCCATGCTGGAACATCTGCTGACGATTATGCCGGAGGAACGCAAGCCGGCCCTGCGGGAAGAACTGGAACTACTCAAGCAGGCTGTGTACCTGGCATATCCGATCGGAATGAATCGCACGCGAGCTGAAACCAGTGATCTGCAGGGAATAGGCGGATCAGCAGGAGTACGCATCACTGAGGAGGAAGGAACTTCTCAGGATAATGCCTAGTACCGAAGCTTCACGTACTTCCGGTGTTCCAGAGTAGCTTGATCGTCGTATTCATGCTTGTCTGACCGCTTGGGCAGCTTGACTTTCTCCCGTTTGACTTCCTTGTAGGGAATCATGCTGAGAATATGAGCTATACAGTTGAGTCGCGCACGTTTCTTGTCGTCAGAACGCAGGATATGCCATGGAGCATGTACCGAGTCGGTAGCGTCCAGCATCATGTCTCGCGCTTTGGAATATTCGTACCATTTGCTTCGCGACGGCAAATCCATCGGGCTTAATTTCCACTGGCGAACGGGATCGTTGATGCGTGCTTCGAATCTCCTTTTCTGTTCTTCATCACTCACTTCCAGCCATACTTTGATCAACTGTATACCGCCATCGACCATGAACTTTTCAACAACGGGGCATAATTCGAGAAATCGCTTATGTTGCTCTTTCGAACAGAACCCCATGACATACTCCACGCCGGCACGGTTGTACCAGCTTCGATCAAAAATGACGATTTCACCCGCCGCAGGCAGGTGGGCCATATACCGCTGTATGTAGAGTTGGGATTTCTCCCGGTCTGAAGGCGCTGGCAAGGCGACAGTCCGAAATACTCGCGGACTTACCCGTTCAGTAATGGCCTTGATGGTTCCACCTTTGCCGGCCGCATCGCGACCTTCGAAGATGATGACCACACGAAGTCCTTCTTGTTTGACCCATTCCTGTAATGTGCATAACTCGGCCTGCAGCTTGCGCAATTCCTTCTCGTAGGCTTTCCTTTTGAGTTTGCCGTTGTCATTTTCTTTGACCTTCTCTTTGTCTTTGTTCGACATGGTTACTGTCTCGTTTTGGGTTGTTCCATGCAGGATGCCGAGAATTAATGAGACTTCTTGTCTGTTTCAGAACTCGTTGGTTTGTCTGCTGGTACGACTGCAGCTTTGCCCTTGCCAAAGGAGAAAAGACTGCCAAGTGCTTCCACGACAAAGTAGAAGATCGGAGTCAGGAAGATTCCGAACACAGTAACGCCGAGCATTCCCGCAAAGACGGCAATACCCAGCGTGGTGCGCATCTCAGCACCAGCACCTTTGGCAATCGCCAGGGGAACCACACCAAGGATGAACGCAAAGCTGGTCATCAGGATCGGTCGCAGTCGCAGACGGCTCGCTTCCACTGCTGATTTGAATGCCGTCTCTCCCTTGGCCCGCTCTTCCTTGGCAAATTCTACGATCAAAATGGCATTCTTGGCAGCCAGGCCCACCAGCACCACCAGACCGATCTGCACGAAGATATTCAGATCAAGATGAGCCAGTCGGACACCAATCACTGAACACAACAAACACATTGGCACAACCAGGATGATAGCCAAAGGCAGTTTGAGACTTTCATACTGAGCCGCCAGGAGCAGATAAACCAATAACACCGATAGGGCAAACACGATGATAGCCGTGTTACCTGCGAGAATCTGCATGTAGGTCAGTTCAGTCCACTGGTAGTCCATTCCCTGAGGCAAGGTTTTATCTGCCACTCCTTCGACAGAACTTATCATCTGACCAGAACTGGTGCCCGGCAGCGAATTACCATTGATGGCAGCAGCGGTCACACCGTTGTAACGGGTCACCATCACCGGACCGCCAATCGGACGTACATCGACCAGCGTTCCCAGCGGAACAATGCCCCCTTCACTATTGCGAACCTTGAGTTGCTTGATGTCATCGGGAGTCAGCCGACGTGTCGGATCAGCCTGCAGATTCACCTGCCAGGTTCTGCCAAACAGGTTGAAATCGTTGGTGTAGTAACCACCGAGATAGACCTGCAAGGTCAAGAAGACATCATTGAGCTGCACGCCCTTGGATTTACATTTATCACGATCGACATCAACATAAAACTGCGGGGTGTTGGAACGGAAGGGCGTAAAGAGTCCCACCAGTCCAGGTGTCTGATTCCCCTGACTGGCAACTTCATCAGCAGCAGACTGAAGGGAGTCCAGTCCCTGATCCGCTCGATCCCGTACCATCAACTTGAAACCGCCGGCACTGCCCAGACCATCTACCGGCGGCGGACCGAAGACGGAAATGGATGCATCCTGGATGCGACGATAAAATTCCGCACGCAATTTTGCCGCGATGACAGGTCCTGATTTCTCCTTGTCATGCCGATGTTCAAATTCTTCCAGAATGACGTACATCGTTCCGAAATTGGAACCATTGGCGTTTTGAATCGCAGAAGTTCCCTGGTTATTCAGTGTGTGGGCAACACCTGGGATTCCGGGGTAATTGGATAGGTCGTTCTTGTCGCCTCGCGCGATCTTGTCCATTTCCGCCATCACTGCATAAGTTCGTTCCAGAGAGGCAGCATCAGGAAGTTGCACATTCACGACAAGATATCCCTTATCCTGCTCAGGAATGAAACCAACCGGGGTCGTCACGAAACCTCGGTAGGTAAGCCAGAGCAAGCCGCCATACACTATGAGTCCAATCACAGCAAGCCGCAGGAACCAGCCTACAATCCAGGCGTAACCGTTCGTACCGACAGTAAACATTTTGTTGAAGAGAAAGAAAAACCAGCCCAGCGACAAGTTCATCGTTCGCGTAATGGGATCTTTCTGTTCTGCTTTGGGTGCTAACAGCAAGGCACATAATGCCGGGCTGAGTGTCAGCGAGTTCACTGCGGAAAAGAATGTCGATACGGCAATGGTGACGGCAAATTGCCTGAAGAACTGCCCGGTGATGCCAGAGATGAAAGCACATGGAATAAACACTGCCATCAACACCAGAGAAATGGCAACGATCGGATTAGCCACTTCATTCATGGCGGAGTGGGCTGCTTCCTTCGCTGACATGCCATGCTCGAGCTTATGCTCCACCGCTTCCACCACCACAATGGCGTCATCTACTACAATGCCGATTGCCAGAACCAGACCGAGCAATGAGAGATTATTCAAACTGAAGCCCATACCCGCCATGACTGCAAAGGTACCCACGATGGCGACAGGCACTGCCACCAGTGGAATGATCGTCGCACGCCAGGTCTGCAGAAAGACGAGCACCACGATGGCGACAAGGATGATGGCATCACGCAATGCCTTGAATACTTCATGAATGGATTCTTCGATGAACGGAGTTGTGTCGTAGCGAATGGCATAGTCCACGTCATCGGGAAAGTTCTTCTTGAGTTCTTCCATGCGCTTCTTGATGCGTTCCGCGGTCTCCAGCGCATTGGAGCCAGGCAACTGGTAAATAGCCATGCCGATGGCATCCTGGCCATCCAGCGTACACCCCGTGTCTTCAGCCTTGGCGCCGAGTTCGATGCCGCCAAAATTACGCGTTTTCCCGCCATTCATCGTAACCTTGCGCTGTTCCGAAACGATATCGACCATGCGCGTGATCTGGCCATCTGCCCCGGTGCGAACGATGATGTTTCCGAACTGTTCTGTATCCTTGAGTCGACCCAACGTACTCAGCGTGTACTGAAATGCCTGACCAGCCGGACTCGGCGGACGTGCCAGCGCACCGGCAGCTACCTGCACATTCTGTTCTTTCAACACATTGACGATATCGCTTGCAGTCAGATCGCGGGCAGCCACCTTGTCTGGATCGAGCCACATGCGCATGGAGAAATCGAGTTGCCCCATGACAGCCAGATCGCCCACACCTGAAATCTGCTTCAACTCATCCTGAATGTTGATGACTGCATAATTACTCAGATAGAGTTGATCTCGTGTTTGCTTCGGGCTGTAAAGATTGACCACTAGCAGAATGTTAGGCGATTTCTTTTTGACACTCACACCTGTTTGCTTAACCACATCCGGCAAGACGGGCATCGCCAGATTGACACGATTCTGCACCTGCACCTGGGCAATATCCAGATCGACCCCATTTTCGAAAGTCACTGTCAGCGAATAGACGCCATCATTCGTGCTCTGCGACGACATGTAGAGCATCCGCTCCACGCCGATGACCTGCTGTTCAATAGGGGCTGCAACAGTATCTGCTACGACCGTTGCACTGGCACCGGTGTAGGTACACGTGACGGAAACCGTTGGAGGTGCAATTTCAGGATATTGTGCAATAGGCAGGGTTTGCAGCGCCAGCAATCCCGTGATCACAATCACTACGGAGATGACAGCGGCAAAAATAGGGCGATCTATGAAGAAGCGGGAAAAAGCTGACACATTTACCTCGCTGCTGAATGGAACCTGTTGAGTCCAGGCGAACCTGGCGGATGCCGCACTAGCCCGTTATTCCATCGAACACAAATAGGATTTCATTTTGACGGTTTTGCCGCATCAGATCCTGATTGTGCTGATGTCTTTTTTGCCCCAGGATCTTTAGGATCAACCGTCATGCCGGGCCGAACGCGCTGGATGCCATTGATAATGACCCGCTCGTCGGTGCGCAGTGCACGCGGTTCCTTACCTTCTTCTTTGATCGATTCAATGACTCGCAATCCCTCATCAAGCCCGCCAATGGTGACATTGCAGCGTTTCGCCTTGTTATCCTGCTCGACGAGGTAAATGAACTTGGTGCCCATATCCGAACCCAGTGCACTGTCAGGAACCAGAATGGAAGGTACCGGATCACCAATACGGACTCGAATCTTTGCAAACATTCCAGGGGTCAGAACACGTGCACCTTCGGCGCTTTTGGGATTGGGAAATTCGGCTTTTATGCGAATAGTACCTGTCTTGCGGTCTGCTTCATTGTTGATAAAGACGATTTCGCCCTTAAGTGGGAATTGATCAGCGTGAATAGCCTGTATACCCATCTCCACAGGAATTTTCTGTCCTTTGGTTGTCTTGATGATGCCTTTCCGGACGTTTTCCTGAATACGCTGTAGCACACTTTCCGGACAGTCGAAAGAAAGAAACATTTTGTCTACTGCCACGATGGTGGTCAGCAATGTGGTGTTCGTCTGCCCGCCTGTCACTAGATTTCCTTCGGTGACAAGACGATCCCCCACTTTGCCATCGATCGGAGCATCAATGGTGGTGAAGTCCAGATCCAGTTCACTGGCCTGTAGCTTGGCTTTCTCGGCTTTGACGTTAGCCTCCGCTTCGAGTTTGTTGCCGATGATCTTGTCAAAATCTTCCTGACTGACCGCACCTGTTTTGACCAGTTTTTCGTTGCGGTTAAAGTCGAGAGTCAATCGATTCACCAGCGCCTGACTGCGCTCAATCATCGATTTTGCCTGGGCAATTTCCGCTTCAAAAGGGCGCGGGTCGATGTCAATCAGACGATCACCTTTCTTCACCTCAGCTCCAGGCTGAAAGTGGATCTTATTGAGATAGCCACTCACCCTGGCTCGTATTTCAACACGCTCCGTCGATTCCAGGTTGCCTTGAAAATACTCAAAATAAGGAACAGATTTGCTGACAGGGTTACCAACTGTCACCATCGGTGCAGGCATGGTGGCGGTGGGTAACTCTGAACTCTTCTGGCAACTCGAGTTACTCAAGGTTGCTATCAGAACGAAAAATAAGACCGTAATGCGTTGCATGAGTTTGGCAATCCTTCCAGGCTCGATGGATCTGCGTCTCGATTTTGCCCTGCAGCAAACAGAAGTTGACTGCCAGCATACTATTTGTCCGGAGACCAATGTTCACTGGCAATAGTAACAGTTATGGAAATCAGGTGCAATCATACAAAAGATAAGTTAAGTTGGAGCCAGTATCCAAGGAGTTTTCAACATGCGATTACAACTCACCAAAAGCCGACTGGCCAGAGCCAGTTGTTTAGTGGGCGTGCTCTGCCTGGCTGGTTACATCACTCTGCAATCGGGTTTTGCTGAAGGTTTACGTTCGAGTACTCTTAAAACGCTGCCTGATCCGGCTGCTGATGTCACAGCATTCATCGGTGAGGTGGTGACAACTTTCAACAAGCATGATGCCAAGGCAGTTGGCGCTCTGTTTTGTTCCAACGGCGAACTGGTAGATGCAGATGGCAATGTTCTGAAAACGCGTGATGCATTGATCTCTCACTATGAGAATGTCTTTACCAATGCCAAAGATTCCAAGGTAAGCGTGACCGCTGACAGCGTGAGAGTCATCAATGATCGCCTTGCCATGTACGATGGCATTGCTTCGGTGAAACAGACCAATGGCCAGTCAGCACGGGAAACTCGCTTTGCTGCAGTATTAACCAGGGAAGGTGACCGCTGGCAACTCGCCAGCATTCGCGATCTGGAAGAAATGGAGACAGGCCCAGCAGCCATCCAGGAAAAACTGACCGCGCTGAAATGGATGATCGGAGACTGGGTAGAAGAAGGTGGAAGCTACCGCATCCATACTTCCTGTCAATGGAGTGAAGATAAGCTGTCGCTCATCCAGAAGTTTACCATCAGCGGCACGAATATGAAGGAACTGACAGGCACCCAGCGAATTACCTGGGATGCAGCCACCCAGAAAATCAAATCCTGGTCACATGATAACATGGGTGGACATGCCGAGGCCCTCTGGACAGCCAGCGGTGAGCAGTGGGTTGTGAAGTCAACCGGCGCCAATAGCGATGGCGATGTGACTTCAGCCACCATGATTTACCGTCCTATCGATAAAGGGCGTATTGATATAGTCTCGCGAGATCGAGTTGTCGGTGATGACGTCATGCCTGACGTAGCTGTCACGCTGGTACAACGTCCACCAGAACCCAAACCATAATTATCCATTGTCTTGATTGTTCCATTTATTTCATTCCTCGATACACAACGAAAGCACGCATCATGAAACTTTCAAAACGATTGTTGACGCTGGCCTCAGTTGGATCCATCTTCGTCCTTTGCCTGGCTACCACGATGGAAGTCAGCGCCCAGCGAGGAGGCCGCGGGGGCGGCGGTGGCCGTGGTGGTGGTGGAGGAGGCAGAGGGGGTGGATTCAGTGGAGGCTTTGGTGGCTCACGGCCATCGGGTGGCTTTAGTGGTGGTGGCGGGGGTGGATTCAGTCGACCTTCAGCACCCTCCAGACCATCGATGCCCTCTGGCCCATCCATGAGTCGGCCTCAAGTCTCAGCTCGTCCATCAACACCCAGCATATCCAACCGTCCGAATATTCCATCCACCAGTAATCGCCCGAACATCGGTTCTGGCGGAGCAGGAGTTGCCAATCGTCCTTCCACGCGCCCCAGCCTGCCTTCCACGGGAGCAGGTATTGGTGCAGGAATCGGCGCGGGCATCGCTACGGGAAATCGACCTTCTACACTCCCAGGGAATGCAGGTCGCCCTGGTACTGGAAATCGCCCCTCCACCTTGCCGGGCCTGGGCGGAGATCGACCCAATGCTGGAAATCGTCCCAGCCAACTGCCCGGCAATCGATGGCAGAACCTTCAAGGTAACCGAGGAGACTTTATCTCCAATCGACATGATCAGATCAACGATCGGTTGAATAACCGCCAGGATTTTCGTGATCAGAGGCAGAACAATCGCCAGGACTTCATGAATGATCGCCGAGAAGACTGGCAGAACCACTTGAATGATCGCTATGGCTATCACAATGACTGGCATCATGGTTGGTGCGACAATGGTCATTGGAACAATTGGTGGGATCACATGTGGAGTGAACACCCCGTGTGGAGTGCATTCGCCATCACTAACTGGTCGCTGAACACCGCCAGTTGGCTCTTTGGCCTAGGATCGTACAGCAACCCCTATTACTACGCCGATAGTGGTGGCGGTTACGATTACTCGCAGCCTATCGTTTACGAGCAGGCAGCACCACCTTTTGAATCAGCGCCAGCAGCAGACACCACAGCCAGTGCACTACCACCTGGAGTAACCCAACAGGGTTTATCGGTGTTTGAAGAAGCCCGCACCCTGTTCCATAACAAGCAGTACAAGGAAGCATTGGCAAAATGCCAGGAGGCTCTCAAGCAGATGCCTCAGGATGCCACCCTGCATGAGTTCAAAGCCCTGTGTCAATTTGTTGCAGGTGATTACAAGAATGCCGCTGCAACTCTCTACGCTGTACTGAGTGTGGGGCCAGGCTGGGATTGGACCACCATGGCCAACATGTTTGAAAGCGTCGATGAATACACCACGTACCTTCGCAAACTCGAGGATTATTGCAGGGAAAACAAGCAGGCTGCGGATGCTTACTTTGTCCTCGCGTACCACTATCTCACAATGGACAAGAAGGAGCTTGCCATTCGGATGTACAAAGTCGTGGCGAAGTTGGCACCCAATGATGCGGTGACCAATCAGATGCTCAAGATGCTGGGGTACGAGCCACCCGCCAACCAGGATACTGCACCCCCAGCCAAAGAGCCGGAAGCACCTGCGGTTGCTCCTGAGAAACTCGTCGGCCAATGGAAGGCCACCGGCCCCAATGATTCTTCATTTGGTTTGAAACTGACCAAGGAAGGCGAGTTCAACTGGAGCTACACCAAAAAAGGCAAAACCGAATCGGTCAAAGGAGCTTATGGACAGCAAGGCGTCAACCTGGTGATGGAGACTGATGGTGGCAACACCATGGTTTCCGACATCAAGCTGGTGGATGACTCGACACTCGAGTTTCAAATGACCGGCGTGCCCGACAGCCCCAAGCTGACGTTCAAGAAATAGGGATCTAAAAGAAACTGTTGAGTCACTGTGGCAGGGTTATTCGGAATCCGAATGCCCCTGCTGGATATTCAGGAACTCAGTAGTTTCGCAGGGTCATGCACGAGTACTTGCATGACCCTGCCACATCTGTTGCGGGTGGTTCTAGTCTGCACTTCCGTGTCTTCGTTGGAAGCATCTCATCATGGCTACATCGCCAGACGACAAACGCGAAGCGGAGGAACTCGAAAAAGAAATTCGTCGAGGGCGCAAATTCACCATAGCCGAGGCGATTGGCCGAATGGCTGGACCGGGAATGATGAAAGGAGTATCCCCCATTTCAGGGAAACAGCAGGCTGATGCCATCATTGAAGATGTAATCAACCGGCTTCTCGTAGACAATCAGGGCGCACTCAAATCGGTGATCATTCGACAACTCAAAGCAAGTAGTCAGTTGCTCACTCGTTTTCATGAACCGATTCAGGTCTTGCAGGATGTATTACAGCATCTGCTTCATTCGGAATATCATCTTAAGGAACTGGTTCGGGATGCAGATGTTGAATGGGGACAGATGAATGACGTCAGGCCTCACTTCGAGAGGGAAGGCTTTCCGCCCGATCCTGATGATCCTTATACTTTCGAATCGGTAAAAAAAACTCTGGAGAGTTTGCTGAAAGAAATCAGCAGCTGATTCAGCGTGAATCTGGTATTATTGACAGGTGTAAAAGGGGCTTGAAGCGGATTAGTTATAATCTCCATCACAGGCATTTCTGAATCAGGAGCTTCTCATGGCTGATCTCGATCATCTGTTCAAACGCATTGATGCAGAATTCAGTGCCGTTGAAAACAAAGTCAAGCAGGCCCAGTTGGAAAACATGCAGGAGTACCGGGAACGACAGGAGAGGCTGGCCACCTTCGAAAAAGTAATGAACGACCTCCGCGAAATCTGGAAACCCCGCCTGGAAGCCTTGCAGCAGCGCTTTGGCGACAAGGTCAAGATTTCACCTCGTCTTACGCCTTCGAGCCGGGAAGCAACCTTTGAATTCCAGTCCAACCTGGCACGTATTCGTCTCAAATTCTGTGCCTACGCTGACCGCGATGTCAAACAGGTCCATCTCACTTCCGATCTGGATATTGTTCCTGTCCTGACTCAGTTCGATTCCCATTCAGAGATGACTTTCCCTTTATCTTCGCCTGATAAGGCAGCACTGGCGAAATGGATTGAAGATCGCATTGTCAGCTGCGTGCATACCTATCTCTCCATCCACGAGAACAATTTTTATCTGAAAGATCATCTGGTTCGTGATCCCATCACGAATGTAGAGTTCCCCAAGTATGCAGCAGGGGCCACGGTCGAATGGAAAAATGTCACCTACTATTTCGTCGATGATGTGTCCAAGACTGAATTCTGCAAGAAGAACAATCTCTCATCCTAACATCCCATTGAAAAAAATGTGGCAGGGGTCAGCGGATGCGAGTAAGATGTGCACTCGCTGAACGAATGTGCCGCTGCCCCTGCTAGCGATCGCGCGGCGTGCAGGGGCCAATGGCACAACGATAGAACAAAACACCCGCGATTGCAATCCGTTGATCCCTACCACGCTCGATACACATGGTATGATAATCCCTTCTTAAGAACTGAATCGTATGTCGAGTACGACAACCGTTCATCCTGGTGGAATCAGCGTCTCAAACGCGGTGCGTCGACGTAATATTCTCGGCCTGACGGTCATTCTCTTTGGCATTCTGACGTTACTGGCTCCACTTGGTCATGAAGAAGTAGTCGGTGGCCGTGCCGGGCTATTGCTGGTACTGACTGCCATCCTTGAATTTGTGCATGGGTTCCGACGAGCCAAGCCCAAGGAACAGCGCTCGGCATGGATCAGTTCAGCCATTACCCTGGCCATGGGCATCTTGTTGCTGAATACACCTTTTCTTGCAGGTAAAGCGTTATTGCTGTTTCTGGCCTGCTGGTTTGGCGTCGATGCCCTGCGTTACCTCTATCAGTTCATTACCGGCAACCATCCGACACGGGGCAGGTACTACTGTCTGAGCGCCATGATCGGCAATGCCCTGGTCTTTGCAGGCGTTTTGATCTTTCGCGACAAAGCGATGGCTTGGACCGTCGCGATCGCAGCATCGCTTCGCATGTTCGGCATTGCCTACAACTTCTACGTGATGCCGGTGTTCAGCCTGACGGAAGCAGGAGAAACTGTTCTGCAGGAATATCATCTTCCTGAAAATGAGGAACTTCAGAAGCTGGCTGATAATCTGGCAGAAGGTGAAGTTAATCGCATCGCCATTGATCGTGGCTGGATCATCGGCTTTATCCTGACCCTCTTTGCCATCCATCTTGGTCGAATGGGATTCGATCGCAGTGCGATAGGCATCCTGTCCCCACTCATCGCGGTAATTGGCGACATCTTCATGGGATTGCTGATTGCCTTCGTGATCATTATCCCGCTCCGGGTATTGTGGCTGCGACTGACCAGGCGTGTGGATGGAAAGTTATGGCAATGGGTACTGGCCGATTCACCTGATCGGCGACGGCGTGGAAAACGGTTCATTCAATCATTACTGACTTATCGTTTAAAATCGTCCATCCGACTCCGGCAGGCCCGCTATTCGTTTCGACGTGCTTTCAACCGGGGGTTGCAGATTGGTTTGCCACTGTCAGCCATTATCGCTGCCACCTTTCCTATCTGGGGGATGAGCTGGTATTTCGATACCGAGAACTGGGCTGCTGGCATCTGGAATTCCTGGGCCGCTGCACGTGCAGATACCTGGCGTGAAGCAATGGCGCTCGAAGTACTGAAAGCTGAAGATGCCCAGGCGCCCGATAAGGTCTTTGCAGTAACGCCACCGGGTATCAGTTCTGGCAAAGATTATTCCTTTGTCGTCATCGGCGATCCGGGTGAAGGCGATGCATCGCAACACATTCTGCGTTCACAATATCTGGAGGTAGTCAGGCAGGAACAAGTTAAATTTGTGGTCATCTCATCCGATGTTATCTATCCCACCGGTTCCATGAAGGATTTCGAAGCTCGGTTCTGGCTCCCTTTCATGGGTACAACCAAACCGGTCTATGCCATCCCAGGCAACCATGATTGGTACGATGCCCTCGAAGGATTCAATGCCACCTTCCTCGAACCACATTCCGCTCGCGCAGCCTTGAAGGCTCGCATCGATGTGGATAAGCGCATTACCACGACAACCGAAAAGAACATCGATGGACTCATTGCAGAAGCAACTCGGCTGGGCAATGAATACAAAGTTCCCGTGCAAAGGCAGAAGGCTCCCTACTTCCAGTTTCAATCCGATAATTTTGCTCTTTTCGCCATCGATACCGGCGTCGTCAAAAGGCTCGATGCCGCTCAGATGATCTGGCTCAAACGTGCGCTGGATGCAGCCAAAGGAAAAACCAAAATGGCAATCCTCGGCCACCCACTCTATGCTGGTGGAGTCTACATGGCTGAAGAGAACCCTGAATTCCAGGAACTGCATGAACTGCTCAGGCAACATCAGGTTGCCGTCATCATGGGCGGCGATACTCACGATTTGGAATACTACGCTGAACCCATGACCGGTTCCTCCGACCCAATCCATCATTTCGTCAACGGTGGCGGCGGAGCCTATCTGAGCTTTGGCACATCTCTGGCCTGGCCGGAAACAGTACCCGCTAAAGAATGGGCCTATTACCCAGCCAAGGCTCAGGTCGTCAGCAAGATCGAAGCCACCACTCCCCGATGGAAATGGCCTGCCTGGTGGTGGACCAAGAACATGGGCGGCTGGCCTTTCTCGGCCGAGTTTCTGTCAGCTGCATTTGATTCCAATGTTGCACCCTACTACCAGAGCTTTATGGAAATTCGCGTCGAGAATTCGAAGAAGCGCCTTGTCTTGATCCCCTATGGCATCCACGGGAGATTGCGTTGGTCAGACCTTGATCGTTCACCCGGCCTGCTTCAAGCGAATGCTGATGCGAGCCAGTTTGTTGAATGGATAGTGCCTATGAAGTAGCGGATGATTAACTCATGTCACGTTTCAACATGACTCAGTGGGAAGACTGGATACCCGGCATCAAGCTTGTTCGTACCTATCGACTTGCCAATTTCTCAAGTGATTTTCTCTCCGGCCTGGTTGTCGTGCTGGTGCTGATTCCTTCTGCCATTGCCTACGCCGATCTGGCTCATTGCAAACCGATTGCCGGGCTCTATGCATCGCTGGGCAGCATGATTCTGTTTGCCCTGTTTACCAGTTCACGGCATGTAATAGCCGGCCCCGATGCTGCCATTGCTCTCATGGTGGGTTCCACGATTGGCACCCTGGCAGCAGGCAATGAATCACAGGCCCTGGTGCTTTCCACCTGGCTGTGCCTGTTGACCGGTCTCCTGTTGCTACTCGGTGCCTATTTCAAACTCGGCGCCGCTGCCGATTTCCTGGCACACCCCGTCATGCTGGGTTTCATGAACGGAGCAGCAGTAGTCATTATCATCAGCCAGCTAGGCAAGCTATGCGGCATCGCGCTGCATGAAGATAATTCACTGCTTCGATTGCTCGAGTGGGTCACGGCACTTCAGAATACACATTGGCCTACTTTGTTGCTGGGTCTGTCCTGCATCGCCATTCTGATCGTATTGCGTTGGCGTTTCCCCAAAGTGCCGGGTACCGTGGCGATTTTTGCTCTGGCTCTTCTCGCGGGAAAACTGATCGATTTTCAACATAACGACTTCGCCGTGATCGGCATGGTAGATACCAATATCCCCGACCCGGTGCCGCCGGAACTGTCGCTGAATGAAATTGCCAAGCTGGCGGTTGCATCACTGGGTTTAGCCCTATTGATCTTCCCTGAAGGAATCGTGCTCGGCAGAAGTATTGCCAGCAAACACAATGAAAATATCAACCCTGATCGTGAACTCATTGCCCTGGGCATGGCGAACCTGGCAGCAGGCCTGCTGCGTGGTTTTGCTGTTGGCGCCAGCCAGACGCGTTCACTGTTGAACGATTCCACCGGCGGTCGTACGCAGATGGTCAGCCTGATTGCCGCTGCACTACTCATTGCCTTCATGTACTTCCTGGCATCGTGGATTGCCCAACTCCCTGTGGTCGCCATTGCAAGTATCCTTGTTTTCACTGGCTTCACCTTGATTGATGCCACCAGTATTCGCAAACTTCGATCCATGAGCCTGTACGATTCCCGCCTGGCTATGCTGACCTCTATTTCCGTTGTTGCATTTGGAGTATTACCCGGAATCATGGCTGGCATCATCGCCTCGCTTTTGCGAGTACTCAGCCAACTGTCTCGCCCACATGATGCCCTCCTGAGCAGAATAGTTGGACAGCCTTCGTTTCATGATGTAGGCGATGATGAAAAAGCTGAGACCATTCCAGGCTTGCTTATCTACCGTTTCTATGGTCCACTCATCTTTGCCAATGTACGTTACTTCATCGAACGCATCGAGCACTTCATTGCACGCGAGGAATTCCCGGTCAGGCAAGTTATTCTCGATGCACGGGCGATTCCGGAAATTGATGTTTCCGCAGCCGAAGCCATTCATAGATGGCTGAAGGAACTCCAGGCACGAAACATCGATTTTATCATCGCCAAATCACATCTCCCGTTTCGGGAAACTGCAAGTCGGCTCGGATTAGGAGAGCATGTTGCAGAAGGGAAATACTACCCACAACTGCCTGATGCCGTGGCAGCCTTTGAGCGTCTCGCACCACAGCCTCGAAACTAATGGATATCTTCATGCGGTGGATAACTGATCTTCTGACGAATGAGCAGTCGATTGCAACTACCATACTTGTGCTGGCATTAACCATGGTGGCCGGGCTGCTTCTTGGGCAGATCAAGTTCCGTGGCATTCAACTGGGTGTAGCTGGCGTACTCTTCAGTGGCCTATTCCTTGGACACCTTGGTTTGAAAGTAGAGCCGCATGCCTTGACCTTCATTCGCGAGTTCGGGCTGGTCATTTTCATTTATGCTGTTGGGTTGGCAGTGGGGCCAGGCTTCTTCAATACCTTTCGGCTGTATGGGCTGCGAACCAATCTTATGGCTATTTCCATCGTTCTCCTGGGAACCTTCTTCGCGAGCTTGGCCTGCTGGGTCGGCAAGCTTTCGCCAGCCATCGCTGTAGGTGTCTTGAGCGGCGCAACAACCAATACCCCCAGCTTGGGTGCAGCGAATCAGGTTTTGCATGAATCACCCCCCGATGCTCAGGCTTGTCGAACAGCACTTCAGCAAGCGGGAATCGATGTCGCTGCTATGACCGATCAGCAGTGGGTGGAACAAGTCAATCAGTTGCCGGGGCTGGGATGTGCTGTGACATATCCCTTTGGCGTGATAGGCAATATCCTGGTCTTTCTCATGCTCGGCTGGCTGTTCCGAATTGATGCTGTGAAGGAAGCAAGAGATTTGGAGAAACAGCTGGACGTCAAGGTACTGCCTCTGGAACGCTGCACGATCCAGATTACTTGTCCAGATTTCTGTGGAAAGTCAATCGCAGAAGTGATGGAACTGAGCAACAGCACGGTGGTCATCAGCCGGATCCAGCGTCATGGTAAAACCGTGGTGGCTCAGGCTGAAGATATTCTGGGAAAGGATGACATCATCCTGGCTGTGGGGGCCAGGCATGAATTGGATCAGCTAACCCGGTTGGTCGGCAAACGAATTGAACACACTTCGGAAGACCAGACATCAGGCATTGAAGCACGTTGGGTCCTGATCTCCAAACCCAAAATGGTCGGAATACCTCTTGAGCAACTGAACCTCGGGCGTCAGTTTCATGTCCAGTTGACTCGCATTCGCCGAGGTGAAACAGAGTTGCCCCCGAATGCTGATCTGCGACTCTCCATGGGAGACAGTCTGTTGGTGGTTGGAATGCCTGAATGCGTCGCACGCATCTCACGCCATGCAGGCGATGCTCCCAAACAACTGGAAAAACCACATCTGCTTCCAGTATTTGTTGGCATCGGGTTGGGAGTGATCATCGGCAGCATTCCCATCTTCATCCCAGGCCTGTCTTCTCCCATCAAAATTGGCCTGGCAGGTGGGCCATTGATTATCGCACTCATTCTTTCGCACCTGCAACGTGTTGGCCCGCTCGTCTTTCATCTCCCCCGTGCTGCAGGAACTTCTTTCAAGGAACTGGGCATTGCCATGTTCCTGGCTGCAGTTGGCCTCGAAGGAGGCTCAACTTTTATTACCACCATTACCCATGGCGATGGTATGTGGTGGATGCTATGGGGTATCATCATCACTCTCGCCCCGTTGCTCCTGATCAGTGCCATAGCATATCGCTGCATGAAAGCACCTTACCCCGCTATTATCGGAGTGATGTCAGGCAGCATGACCAACCCGCCAGCACTGGCCTTTGCCAACACCTTGACACGCTCTGAAATTCCTGGCATCGCCTACGCTACGGTCTACCCCGTCACCATGATCTTGCGTGTGGTGATTGCACAGATATTCGTGTTATTTTGAACATGTTATTGACGGACGGGCATCTACCCGGAAACCAGATACCAACCCACACTGAAATTCCATTTCGGGAAACGATCAATCGGAGAGAAACATCTTCTCTCCGACAAAGTGTCTATTGCTCTTAAAGAGAAATTCTACCATGGTGCCTTATCCGTACAACAAGGCAACAACATGTACCAAAAATGCTTCGTTTTAATGGTTGAGAATCAGTTACGCAACAATATCGCTTTATATCAGGCACATTGAATTGAGTGGAGGCGAGGGGGGTCGAACCCCTAACCCCTAGCTTGCAAAGCTAGTGCTCTCCCAGTTGAGCTACGCCCCCGTTGTTCTGTCAGTGCGCGTACTTGGATTCGAACCAAGGACCTCAGCTTTATCAGAGCTGCGCTCTAGCCAACTGAGCTATACGCGCGGACTGCTAAGATACAAATCTCATTCTAAATGCCAAGGGTTTGAAGGTCAATCAATGCCAGATCAGTCAGCTAGCGAACTTTCTCATTGTGCCGATACAGCCCCTATTGTTGTTCAAGACACCGGAAACCGCATGGAAGTTCACTGTTGGGTACAGCAAATGCCATAAAACAGGCCAAAATGCAGGTTCTTTACAAATTGAGCGTGAATTCCTACATCAAACATATCCATTGTTGGACTGACTCACCGGCCGCCTCTCCCCAGGCGGTTTCTTTCGTATCGTCAACCCTCCAGGAACCATCATGTCCCAGTATGTGTATTTCTTTGGCAATGGTAAAGCGGACGGCAAAGCTGACATGAAAAATCTGCTCGGCGGCAAGGGGGCCAACCTCGCCGAGATGACCTTGATTGGCTTGCCCGTACCTGCTGGCTTCACACTCAGCACCGATGTCTGCACCTATTTCTACGCAAATGGCAAAAAGTACCCTGCGGAACTCAAAGCCCAGGTGGAAGAAGCACTGAAAAAAGTCGAATCGACCATGGGTGCCAAGTTTGGCGATGCCACCAACCCGCTTCTGCTTGCTTGCCGCTCTGGTGGCCGCGATTCGATGCCGGGCATGATGGATACCGTTCTCAATATCGGCCTCAATGATACCACGGTACAGGCACTCGCCAAGCAGTCGGGCAACGAACGTTTTGCCCTCGACAGTTATCGCCGCCTTCTCTTGATGTTCGGCGAAGTGGTGATGGGTCTGAAGGGCCACAAAGACGAACCCTTTCACCACATCCTGGATAAGGCCAAGGAGAAGCAAGGCGTCACGCTTGATAACGAACTCAGCGTCGAATCGCTCAAGCAGATCATTGTCGATTACAAGGCAGCCATCAAGAAATACACCGGGAAGGACTTCCCGACCGATCCGTACGAACAGATCTGGCAGGCGATCGGGGCCGTGTTCGGTTCATGGATGAATGACCGGGCCTGTGTCTATCGCCGGCAGTACGGCATCCCCGATGAATGGGGCACGGCTTGTAATGTCATGGCCATGGTCTTCGGCAACCTGGGCGATGACTGTGCTACTGGCGTGGCCCTCACCCGCGATGGCGCGCTCGGCACCCCTGGCATCTGTGGCGATTACCTGATCAACGCCCAGGGTGAAGATGTGGTCAACGGTTCGCGACCCACCAAGCGTATCGAAGAAACGCTCGGCAAGGATATGCCGGAAGCCTACAAGGAACTGGTTGCTGTCGGGCAGAAACTCGAGAAACATTACAAGAACATGCAGGACATCGAGTTCACGATCTCACGCAATAAGCTCTACATGCTGCAGACCCGTAACGCCAAACGTACTGGGTTCGCTGCTGTCCGTGTCGCCACCGACCTCGTCGAGGAAGGACTGATCAGCAAGGAAGAAGCGATCTCGTCGAAGTTCATCCCGGCGGGTGATCTGAGCCAACTCCTTCAGCCGCTATTCAATGTGGAAGCGAAGAAGGCAGCCAGCAAAGCGGGCAAGCTGCTTACCAAGGGTATCCCCGCTGGGCCCGGTGCCGCGACGGGAAAGATCGTCTGCACGCCCCAACGGGCCGAGGCGATGAAGAACGCCAACCCGAACATCAACCTCATCCTCGTTCGCAAGGAAACCACCCCGGAAGATCTTCGCGGCATGAAGGCTGCTCTCGGCATCCTCACTGCCGTGGGTGGCGTGAGCAGCCACGCGGCACTCGTCTCCCGGCAGATGGGCAAGGTGTGTATCGTCGGTGCGGGTGAACTAAACATTGATAACGACAAGGGCACGGTGACAGTCAAGGGCCAGACCTTCAAGGAAGGGGATGACATCAGCATTGATGGCTTCACAGGCGAAGTGTTCGCGGGTTCCATCGCCACCAGCCCCAGCGAAGTGGTGCAGGTGTTGATCAAGAAGGAACTGGCCCCCGATAAGTCAGATGTTTATCGCCGCTTCAAGATGGTGATGGACTGGGCCAGCCAGCATGGCAAGCTGAAGGTTCGCACCAATGCCGATCTGCCCGATCAGGCAGCCGAGGCGATAGCGTTCGGTGCGGAAGGCATTGGTCTTTGTCGTACCGAGCACATGTTCTTTGATCACATCACCGAAATGCGTGAAATGATCATGGCCGAGGACACCCCGGCACGCGTGAAGGCACTCGACAAGATGCTGCCCTTCCAGCGGAAAGACTTCATCGGCCTGTTCAAAGCGATGGCGGGCAAGCCGGTGACCATCCGCCTGCTCGATCCGCCGCTGCACGAGTTCCTGCCTCACGGGCCGAGCGAGCAGAACGAACTCTCCAACAAACTGGGGATTTCGAAAGACCAGATCATGCGCCGCGTAAGCGAACTGCATGAAGCCAACCCGATGCTCGGTCATCGTGGATGCCGACTCGGCATCGTCTACCCAGAAATCACCGCGATGCAGGCCCGGGCCATCTTTGAAGCTGCCGTCGCAGTGAAGAAGGAAGGCATCGAAGTCTTCCCCGAAGTGATGATTCCCCTCGTTGGCTTCCAGAAGGAATACACCAATCAGGAAAAGATAGTCCGCGACACCGCCGCGAAAGTCTTCGAAGAGACCAAGACCAAGGTCGATTACCTCGTTGGCACCATGATCGAACTGCCTCGGGCCTGCGTGGTGGCTGATCAGATTGCCACGAACGCTGAGTTCTTCAGCTTCGGTACCAACGATCTAACGCAGACGACGCTGGGCGTCAGCCGCGATGACTATGGCCCGTTCATCAGTCCCTACACTGATCCAAAGAAGGCTGACATTCTCGCCGCTGACCCGTTCGCCACGATTGATCAGGATGGTGTAGGTTCACTGATGCAGATGGGTGTGGAGAAGGGACGAGGTGTAAGGAAGAATCTCAAGATCGGCATCTGTGGTGAACACGGCGGCGACCCCGATTCCGTGAAGTTCTGCCACAAGATCGGCCTCGATTATGTAAGCTGCTCTCCATTCCGGGTACCGATTGCAAGGCTGGCCGCAGCGCAGGCGGCGCTGGGGAAATGATTTTCCTGAATCAACTTCGGTTAACAGGGCCTCCTCAGATTTTTGAGGAGGTTTTTACATTCAAGCGGGAATCTCCACTTGGCTATACGTCAACAAGATCATTCTGAAAAAACCAGCAAAACAGACGACTTGCGCATCAAGAGCGTCGTCCCGCTACCGCCGCCAGAGCATCTGATCCGCTTTTTTCCCATTGCTGGCACGCCTGTCGAAAAGCTGGTCAGTTCCACCAGGCAAGCTATCCATCAGATATTACACGGCAAGGACGACAGGCTGTTGGTAGTCATCGGCCCCTGCTCTATTCACGATCCGCGAGCTGCGATGGAGTACGCCCAGCGCTTACTTCAGCAGCGTAAACACTTTGCAGACACCCTCGAAGTGGTCATGCGGGTTTACTTCGAAAAACCACGTACGACCGTCGGGTGGAAGGGGTTGATTAACGATCCTTATCTTGATGAGAGTTTCCGCATACATGAAGGGCTACGCATCGCCCGTCATCTGCTCTTGGAAATCAATCAGACGGGTGTTCCCGCTGCTGTGGAGTTTCTCGATACCATTATTCCACAGTACATCAGCGACCTCATCAGCTGGGGTGCCATTGGCGCAAGAACCACGGAAAGCCAGGTGCATCGCGAACTGGCATCCGGTTTATCCGCACCGATCGGTTTCAAGAATGGTACCGATGGCAGCTTGCGTATTGCCATCGATGCCATCCAGGCAGCACAAAGGCCACACCATTTTCTCAGCGTTCACAAGAATGGGCAAGTGGCTATTGTGGAAACCATTGGCAACCGCGATTGTCATGTCATCCTGCGAGGCGGACAATTTCCCAACTACGATTCCGAAAGCGTGGCACAGGCATGCAAAGTACTGACTGCAGCCAAACTCAATGCACGATTAATGATCGACTGCAGTCATGCCAACTCAGGCAAGCAGCATCAAAAGCAACTTGAAGTTGCTGCAGATCTTGCCAGGCAGATTGGTGCAGGCGATCTGCATATCGCAGGTGCCATGATAGAAAGCCACCTGTGTGCTGGTGCTCAAAAATTCCTGGCTGGTCAGCAGGATCCCAACAAACTGGAATATGGAAAAAGCATCACCGATCCCTGCCTGGGTTGGGACGATTCCATTACGTTGTTAGATATGCTCAGTGAAGCTGTCAAACAACGCAGAAAGAAACATTAACATGAGCTGCCACTAATACCGTTTCCGCTTGCTGGATTCTTATTCGAAACGGAGTAGGATAGGTTTCAGTTTGATGAGATTATCAATTCAAGAAGAGGTGCATCATGCCGAGAGCAATCTGGGGCAGTTCATTGGTTTTATTACTGGCCAGTGTATTAATTGCAGACGACAAGGATGACGCAGCAAAGAAGGAACAGGAAAAATTCCAGGGCGAATGGAAGCTGGTGCAGTCCGACGAGATTACTTTGAAGATCAAAGGAGCTGAGTATGAGTTCAATGGAGGCGGTCAGTCGGAAAAAGGCAAGTTCAAGTTTAATCCCTCCACTTCACCTGCAGAAATCGATGTTGAAATCACTGAAGGAACCGATGCAGGCAAAAAACAGGTTGGAATTTACGAATTGAAAGGTGACAAGGTTAAGTTCTGTTTTGCCCTAGCCGGCGATGCCAAGCGACCTAAGAAATTTGAAGCTGCTGAAGATGGGTCGATTATCCTCTTTGAATTTGAGAAGGTGAAAAAATAACTATTGAGTGGTTATCGGTAGATGGTTCCGACTTGCGAAACCATCTACTGTTTTAGCCAGAAATTTGCGTCACATTTGCCAAGGCTACCTACTTAGAGATCAATGACCATTCTCTGCAGGAGTTTCAACCATGCAGTCTACGCGGCAATGGTTAGCTGGATTTGCTGTAGTCACCTGTGTAGCATCCGTAATTATTACTGCAAATATCCTGTTTCCGGCAAGTAGTGATATTGCATTAGCTATGCCCACCATTGGCTGGGCCATTGCACCTTATTTCATCTTGATTGGCATCAGCTTCTTTACTGGTAAGCGAATCGAAAGTGCCTGCGTTGCACTCATAGGTTCCCTTTTTGTATCTGTCATTGGGATTTACTGGTTGGTTGATGCATTTTACATCCACCCCGATCCGCAAGCCGGTCTTGCAATGCTGGTCATTCCCTTGCTGCAATGGATTGGCTGCGGATTAACAGCTGCTGCTTGTCTAGCCATGGTTTTTCTGAAATGGCTGGTATGGCCTCAGCGTCGAACAGCGTAGCGGCTACCAAAGTTATCATTCAATTCAACATGCAAAACATTATTCATCTGGATTTTACTTGTATCCAGTCAGTCTACCGGTTAACCCTAATGAAGATTCGCGACTTTACTTTGGAGTAGCACCATGAACATTATTGAAATGATCAAGAACAACATGTCGAGCGGAATGCTCAATCAGCTGAGTTCACTGATCGGAGCTAGCCCGGAGCAAACCAAGGCTGCAGCTGGCGCTGCGGTTCCCTCCATCCTGGCTGGCATGTCCAAGCTGTCGGAATCTCGCGATGGTGCCGATCGGTTGTCAGAAATTCTGAACAACCTTGATCCCAGTATCATAGGCAACCTCGATGGTATGTTTACCGGAGACAAGGCCGAGAAAGTACAGCAGCAAGGCGGTGGCATGCTGGAAAAACTGCTCGGCGGTGGCCTGCTGGCTGGGCTGGTGTCTGCCATTGGTAAATTTACCGGCTCTGGCAGCGGCGTGATTCAGAAACTACTAGCGTTCCTGGCGCCGTTAATAATGGGCACCATCTCCAAATCACTCGGAGGCAAGACCTCGGCACAAGGGCTGACTCAGTTCTTCAGTGAACAGAAAAACAACATCACCAATGCCATGCCTGCCGGCTTTTCGCTGGGCAACATACCCGGCTTGGGAAGTGTCACTGCAGCCGCCGAGCGAACGGTAGAGGGTGTCAAGCAGGGCGTCAGTGCCATGACCTGGCTCTTACCTGTACTTCTCGTCGGCCTGGGCATTGCCTTATGGTTTTATCTTCGTGAACCAGAACCTGTCAAAATGCCTGCCAACCCGGATTTGACGAAAAAGCTTGGCGACCAGGTCGGACAAATGACCGATTCCATCAATAACCTGTTCAAAACAGCAACTACCTCATTGGAAGAAATAAAAGATGCAGCAACTGCAGAAGCTGCCATTCCAAAACTGAAGGAATTGTCCAATAACGCGGAGGATATGAAAAAGCTCTTCGGATTGTTACCAGATGCTGGCAAAGCAACCATTAAAACATTGCTGAGCACCGGTATAGAAAAACTCAAAGCCCTGGTAGACAAAGTCCTGGCGATTCCTGGTGTAGGTGAAAAACTGAAACCGGTGGTTGACGGCTTGATGGCAAAGTTAACAGCGGTAACCGGTTAGTTTGTACTAACATTAACATCATCCAACTCTCACCCTCAGCCATGTGCTGAGGGTTCTTTCTTTGACTCTTGACCACGTTACATTTTGTTGGGTTTTACCAGTTTGTGAACTATGATCAGAATATCTGGATTCAGGAACATCGCCCGGTGCCTCCCAGCATTGATATTCAAAACCTTGTCATTCGCTACGGCAAGTTTGTTGCTGTAGATCAACTCAGTTTCCAGGTCAACACCGGCGAAATCTTTGGCCTGCTGGGGCCTAACGGTGCAGGCAAAACCACTACCTTTTTATGTCTGACCCGCCAAGTACCTATCCATTCAGGTTCCATTCAGCTTCTCGGGCTCAATCTCCAGACGCAGTTCGATGCTATTAAGCCTCGTTTCGGCTATGTGCCCGATACCGATAACCACTTCGATGAATTCACTGCCTTCCAGAATCTCAAGTTATTTGCCGACCTGTATCAGGTAAATCATGACCGGATAGATCATTGTCTTGAGCTGGTAGAGTTGATTCGAGCCAAGTATCTTCCCGTGCGCACCTTTTCCAAAGGCATGAAAAAGAAGCTTCTCATTGCCAGAGAATTACTGCACGAACCTGAACTTCTACTGCTCGATGAGCCTACTGCTAACCTCGATGTACACTCCACCGAATTGATCCGCAAACTGATACTTGATCTGGCAAAACGAGGCACCACCATCCTCATTACCACCCACAACATGGGGGAGGTTGAACAGATTTGTGATCGCGTCGCCATCATCAATCATGGGCGACTGATCAACCTTGATACTCCCACTGCATTCAAGGTAAGACATACCGAACGCATCGTGGATGTGGTGCTCGAGCGAGGCAACACCCATGAACGTCTGGCCGTCAAACTGGATGATGAAGAAGCCCGGCAGGATCTTGCACGTATTCTGAACTCGGAAGTGCCAGTAACGCTGCACACTCGCGAATTCAACTTCTATCAGGCTTTTCTCAAGCTGACAGGAGAAGAATACAACTAATGCGATGGGCCATCGTTAGAACATTGTTAGCGAAAGAAGTTCTGCGGTTCCGCTATAACTGGGGCCTGCTGCTGATGGTTGGTGCCGTACTGGCATTGTCCGCCCTGGTTTCGCTCGGCGATCGCATGGGGGAAATCCCGGGGCAATCAGGGCGGATCATCAAGATTGCCATCATTGCTTACGATCAGACCAATCCTGTTGAAACCCGCTGGGCGGAAGCACTGTTGAATCAGCGACCTCAGTGGTTTACCGAGAAGAACCGCATTCCGTTTTTCAAGTACCACGATAGTGCGTGGCGATTTCAGCGAGGGCTTGTTTACCCCGATGATTACCTCATGATCAATCTTTTTGCCAATCGTGAACCGAGCAACGCGCCCTGGAAGGTAACGTATGATTACCAGGCACCTTCGCGACATGAAGCCATGTATTATCGGCTGTGGGTGAACCAGGTGACAGAGAATATTCGGGGACGCAAGCTGGTGCAGGAAGTGCTTCCCCGATTCAATGCAGAAGAACAGTCTGCTACCGAAGATCGCCTGCCGAAGATTGTCACGGCACTGGTGATCTTTGCTTTCTATCTGCTGTCGTTCAATCTCTACATCACTTCAACCGCGGAAGAACGGGAAAAGAAATCCCTGCTGGCCTTGATGCTAACCCCAGCCAGACCACTGGAAATTATCGGCGCTAAAGTGATCTTTTACTCGCTTGGCAGTCTGCTGGTTGCCGCGGGTGTCCTAGCATTGTTTGATCCATCCCTGCTTACCTTGCCTTTGCTCTGGACGACCATTTTCTCGGGTTCCGTGAGTTATATCAGCATCGGAACCGTCGTTCTCTGCCTGGTGAAACGCCAATCGACTATCAATACCGTCTCCATGATGTATCTGCTGGTGACCGCACTCATCATGGCAGTATCAGTATTCCTGATACCGTTCATGATCCTGCGGTTTCTGATGATTGAAAACTATCTCTTCCACCAGTTGGAAATGATCATCGGACGCAAGCCGAACACGGTGGCTTACATCTACCAGCCTATCATGCTGGGCTTAACGGCAGGCTGGTTCTGCCTGGCTGTGTTCATTTTCTCGCGTCTGGGAATGTCGATTGCCACCGGTAGAAAATAATCTTCTTCTCCTCCCCTGGCGGGAGAGGAGTAGGGGTTTCTTGGCATTTTGAAGTACTAAGCAGGTTCTTCTACAGACTGTTCCAGTACTTTCTTCGCTGCCTTGCGGCGATAACGATAGAATCCCAGGCCAGCCAGTGCACCGGTGGCGATCAGGGCATACGTGCCAGGCTCAGGTACAGCAGCCAGGTCAAGTTCCAGAACAAACAATCCATTCTGTCTGTCACCTGCGATGATAATTCCATTATCAAAGAATGGATAATTACCCCAAAGGCCATTGAAACTCTTCTCGGCATCGTCGGCGGGATAAGTATCGAACCATGCAATCTCTTCAATTTCCGGACCACCTGGTGCTCCCAGGTCGCCCATACGAAGAACTCGCAGTCCCATCACGTAATTTGAGGCAAAGATAAGATCACCTTTGATAAACAGATTATGATCAATCACTTTGCTATTGTTTGGAAATGTAAATGAACCCCTGTAGACAGGATTGGTCAGGTTCGAAACATCGTAGATGTGAGACTTAGTGACACTTTGATCGTAGTACTCGTCCAGCTCGTCATTGACAACAAAATACCGATGATCTTCCGTCAACCATCCCTGGTGCGTGTAACGGGCATTGGGATGAGTTGTTTGTCCCAATTGTACGATATTCGATTTATTGCTTACGTTGAGAATCTGCACCATATCATCAGCTACGTTAGCTGATGATCTTGAATTGGCTCCAAAGAGAATTTCCTGACCGGTGAATCGAGTATCAGGACCTTGATAGACAACCGATTGTCCATCATGTACATATCCAGCTGCTGAGTATCCGCCTGCAAACGTTGGAGCCAGGGGATTATTAATGTTGACAACATGCACTCCCCCACTGTGTGTACTTGTTCCGAACACATACGCGTAACCGGTATCTTCGTTGATATGTATGGTATGAGCATTGCTGAATGCCCCTGCATTATTACCTGCGAAGTAACGTGTATTCGCACTGAACGTAATAGGCGTGCCACTGTAATTACGCAGGTTGGTCAGATCAAATACCTGCATGCCATGGTTCCCATTGCCATCGGAAATAACGTAAGCATAATTCTGATAAGTTTTGAGTTCTCTCCATACTGAGGTTCCTGTCGCAGATGGCAATCTACCAACATAGACAGGGTTGGCAGGATTCGTCACATCGACAAAGGATGTACCGTTATTGAGTCCAAATAGTGCGTAGTTCCGGGGACCACCGGGAGCAGTAGCATCAGTCCAACCCCAGATGGCGCTACCCAGGGTATTGGGATCGGCATTCATGACAGAAAGCGGGACGCGCGAATGCATCTTCACACCAAAGCCATTGAAAGGCAGATTGGAACCAAACTCCGGTGGCGCGCTGCCACCTCCACAACCACAATTACAACCGCCATTAGAACCACAGGGGCCACTATTACTTCCACAGCCGCACTGTGAGTAAGCAATAGCAGGCAGACAGAACAGAATCAACACAACCAAAACGATGTTACGCATGATGCACACCTTGCTTAAAGTGAAGCTCAGGTGATGATAAATACATGAAAACACAGATGCAAGTAAATTTTGATAATAACTGAAATCAGTAAAATATTCGCTCCTCAGCGTAATCCATTCCCAAGCTCCCTATGGGATTTCCGTTCTGATTTGGTAAATCAACTTCATGCTGAGAACAAGCACCACACAATAGCAAATTCGCAAATTGGGAGGCTGACATGAACGTTTCGATCACGTTCTGCATGATGTGAAATTACACGCCACAGGCCGTCAGTTTGGCGACCTCTTTACTAAATACCTACCGACAGAACATTCAACAACTGAAGTTGATACCCTCGGGAGGTGGAGTTTTTGAAGTTGAAGTCAATGGCATTCTGATTCATTCCAAGAAAGCTACTCGATCATTTCCCAATGAAAACGAGTTGTTTTCGGAGTTGAAGAAACAAGGATTCCAAGCTGCATAATCATCTTGATGAGCAACATCTAACCACTTCTGCAGTCGAATTTCTACGTTAACCTCATGTGGCATGCTTGGTGGTATCTGGTTAAACTCTCCTTCTGGCGACAAGGGCGATCTCTCCAGACGCTCACCGCATTTCTGCTGATATTTCTACTAGCGGGAATCATCGTTGTCGTTGCAACAGTCAACGCCAGTTTCGGCAGACCCGGCTGGAACGTTTCCAACTTTACCCGTGATCTGATCGTTGGCCGGGACAATATCCCCGGAGTTTATCTGAATCTTCTGTTGCCTTTGATGTGTTTGTGCTTTGGAACGCAGGCGTTGGGTGGTGAATGGGAAGAACGAAGCCTAGTCTGGGTTCTAACTCGACCGATTCCTCGTTCCTTGATCTATTTAGCCAAATTTACCGCTGCCCTGCCCTGGACATTGGCAACCACCCTGGGTGGATTCTGGCTCGCTGGTTTTGCAGCAGGTTCCCGGTCTGTTGATTTAAACTGGAACCAATCCCTGGCTCAAAGGCTAACCGAAATGGGGCCATTCAGCGCACCTTTTCTGTTGCCTGAAATTCTGGAAGCTGGCAACTTGCGTCCAGACGTCACTTGGCCAGGTATCGAAGTTGTATCAGCTCTATGGCCTTGCGTAATGATGGGTAGTATTGCCTACCTGGCGCTTTTTATGCTCTTTGGTGCCGTGTTTCGTCGCTCCACCGTGATGGGAATGACGTATGCTTTCCTGTTGGAAGGATTAGTTGGATCAATGCCGGGTTTGTTAAAAAGAGGAAGCTTGTCTTTCTATACCCGCTGTATGTCGTATGATTGGGCGGGAAGTACCAGTTGGGCAACAGCCAATGGAATGCTGGGGATCGATCCAACTCGAAACAGTCTGGTGCTACCCGTACCCGGTGTGGTAGCACTAAGTGTGCTGATATTGATCACGATACTGCTATTGGCCCTCGGAGCCTGGCGGTTCTCCCGAAAAGAATTCCACGATTTGACTTGAGCTTGCCATGTCTACCTCGATACACAACTTGAATGAACGGTCAGGAACTCATTCCATTCCCCGTCACGGTGATGCCGGGGATCGCTCGCTGGTGCAGGTGTTCCATCCACCAGCAATTACCATTGCCATCAGCCGGGAAACCGGTGCACGTGGTGCCAGTATTGGCAAACGGGTCAGCAAGAAACTGGGATGGTCCTACTACGATCAGGAACTGCTACATTACCTCGCCCAAGGCAGTCGACTGGAAGATGAAATATTCACCCAATTGACTCCTGAAGCACGCGAATGGGTCGGTGAGAATTTCGCGATGCTGCAGCAGGAAAACCGGCTGATCAAGGACGCCAAAGAACAGGACATGGCTCAGGTCATCCTGGCTATTGCAGCTAAAGGTAAAGCAGTGATTGTGGGACGCGGTGCTGGTGCATTACTTCCTGCACAGTGTGTCATGCATGTACGCATCCTGGCACCTCTGGAAGACCGTGTCACCTGGATCAGGCAGATTCATCGTCTCACACGTGATCAGGCACTGGATTTTATACAACGGCAGGATAAGCAGCGGGCGGGCATGCTGGATGCTCATTTCCGCAAGTCAGCGCGAGATAACGTGATTTACGATATGATGTTGAATTCTTCCCGTTTGGGTGAGTTAGGGTGTGCCTCAGTGATTGCAGAAGCTGCCCGACTGAAGCAGAACCTCGGAGCCTTTTCAGGTTCTGCCATGCCAATTCAGGAGTCTACTCTTTAGTTTTCTGCTTGCGTAGAAACAACGCACCCGACCAGACCAGATAAAGTAGCGCTACGAGAAAAACACAGGCGTATTCAGAAACCAGTTCATGTCGAACGGGTCTTCCATCATAGACTGCTGGTTCGTTCTTCCAGATGGCAAGCATGAGACTTGCCAGGGGCACCGTCACCGCCAGGGTGAGCAGCGTCCAGAGTAGTGCTGCAAAGTGAAATAACCGACGTCGTTTTATCTGGCTGCGCATGCCTTCAGCCAACGTCAAGTAGCCGAGCCCTAACACGAGTGGGATGAGTGCCTGCCATTCCGGAATGGGTATGACGAACCTGGCCCCAGCCCCCAGTGCAAAAATCAGCAGGCCGGTAATAAAGGTCAGCCAGATCATGGGCATGGAAAGAATGAACCCGCAGGGTTATGTGCTCACACCTGCGGGTATAGTAGTATGTTGCCTATCAGTTGGTTATCTTCTTCACCAGTTCAAACACTGCTCCCGTGACGGCACTCTTGGTCTCGTACCCAGCAATGCTGCGTACCATTTCAAAGAGAAGGAATCCGGTAAAGATCATGATCAACGCGGTTGGCAGGTGCACCAGGCTGACCCAACCCCATTCTGCTGCACGGGCAGGTGCACCAGCATACACTTCTTCATCTGCCACTTCCACAACAGCCTCTTCATCATCGCCTGCCAGTTGCTGACGACGACCTCGTGCCGAGGCGGCACTAGCGGCTGCCATGTCAGTGGTAGCATCATCTTCATCGATAACCACTACTTCACTGCCGGTTTCATCGACGATGGCTGCATCATCATCCAGTGCCAATTCGAAGTCTGAATCTTCCGTAACCATGACTTCTTCGCTAGGAATGCGAGCCGTCGATGAACCACTCGAATCAGGCGAAGAATCCAGTGCAGACATGTTGCCACTGGAGGAATCAGCACTCAGATCAAAGTCGCTGCTGGAATCTTCCGGTACCTGCAGAGACAAATCGAATTCAGATGATGTATCTTTCGGACCACCATCCGGGCGAGGTGTGTAAGGCATCACTGCCAGTTCTTCACTACTGGCTGGTTCCAGGTTGAGTTCAAACGTGCTGGATTCGTCTGGAACAGGTGGCAACTTGGCTCGCATCGAACCACCCTGTGCAGGAGTCTGCACTGCACCACCCAGATCGACAATGTCTCGCTGCTTGGCAGCCAGATCAAGATCGATGTTATCCATCGAGGGAGTCGTAAAATCAAAAATGCTGTCGTTCGGCCCGGGTGCTACGGGATTCAGTTCAAACTCACTGCTGGTATTAATGCCAGGCTTGGATGGTGGTTTGAGTTTGCCGGTGTCGCCTTTAGGTGGCTTGATCTTACCCGAACCGGTAGGCAGTTTGCCTGACCCGCCTGTGGGCAGTTTGCCTGAACCGGCAGGGATAGGTGGAGGAACCAGTTTGCGGGAAGATGGCGGATCACTGATCGGCTTCATATCGAAATCAACCAGGTGCACACCCATATCGGGCAGACGACCGGACGGGCTATCGAGCCGAACTCGGCTGTCGCCGCTAGTTCCACCCAATGGTTCTCGCCCCAGTGGAACCGAGCTTTCATCATCAAAGCTCATTGGAGTGGCCGGCCCCAGTTTATCACTCTTGGCTGGCTTATTGCCAAAAACAAAGGAAGACGATGAGGGAACGCCAGAATCTTCGTCGCCCGCCAGTGCACCGAGGTCTACTTTTCCGGTATCCCCTCCTGCACTGGGCTTGCCTTTGGTATCTTTTTGAATTTCAGCGCGTTCTCCTGCAAATATATCGGAGGGAGCACCCTGAAGATCCGGATCAGAAAGACGGAAATTGGGATTGCTCACTAAACCACGTCGCGTGGCTAATTCATCAACGTCGGAGACTTTAAACCGCCAGGTTCCACGGTCTGCAAAAGCACGGATTTCGCGATGTTGAGCCATCGCATTCAATTCCTGCGTCGTCAGCCCCAGCTTCTTGGCTGCATCTTCCAAACTGTAAAAGTCTTGTGACATGTCAGCCTCCCAGACGGTTCGCCTGGCCCCATGTGGCAATGCACGTTCCTACGAAAATGTACCGGTACATTTCCGCCACCTTCTCGATTCTAACCGGGTTCCCTCTCTTTGCAAGAAAAGCTTCAACGGAGTTCACCACTTAGACGGAAAAATCATCCGAAACAAGGCCGTTCACACCGATTACACCGATCGCAACTACGATTCAGGCCTGAATAGCTCCACAAGACACCTCATGTGACGGAAAGCATAACCTACAATCCAAAAGCATCAGACATACGGGTACTATCGGTGGTGTTTCACACTTGGGTGCTTGTTTCAATGTTGATGCTGTGTTAAGTTCAGGCATTAAAAGGATTTATCAGCCTGTTGAATAAACTGTGGGAGGGTTATCCGGTACTCGGGATGACCATGCTGGATGCGCGAAACTCAATGGTTGAGCATCCAAATGCATGAGTACAAGCGTAACCCTGCAACATCTTTCCTTTTTATTCAACAGACTCTTAATATTGCTGATCACTTATATGCTACGTGCCAGCAGCAATTCAGGAGAATTCTGTGTGCCTCATCATCCTATCGACATTGCTATTACCAAGCGAAATGGATGTCAATTCGTTATTGACCATGCACACTGCAGCATTGCAGTCAATTAGTACATTGCAGTGTGATATGGAAATAGAACAGCATAATAAGGAAAAAATCTACAAGGGAAGTGGCGCTTATGTCAGGTCGGGGACTTCAGCAAAAGCTATCGAAAAGAATCTAGTACCAGGGCGAAAAATTGAAAGTCTTTCTATCAACGGGATAACAAAACGCCTCATGTTCGCTAATGGAAATTACACCGTAGGTATATTCGACTCCAGACTAGAAATACTCACGGAATGTGATGCATGGTTCTATGCCCTCCTCATAGTTAGACGTCCTGGAAAGCTCGAGCCGATTTCACTAAGTGAACTCGTTAGTGAATCGCAAAATGTCACGGTTCGCGAAACTACTAGCGAAGGCATAAAACGGCTTGTTCTCAAAATGTCATATTCTAATCCCAAGGATACTAACGAACGATGGGATATTAATATTGAGTTTAACCCGACGAAGAACTACCTGATCAATAATATAAAATACTATTCGGTCGGTTCTACTTATCCTCATGTCTTACTGCATTATCATATTCCATCTTTTCAAGAAGTGGCTTCGGGAATTTATTTTCCACAAAGGCTAGTTTATGATTGGTCGGTCAAAGAGGAGCGTCATGGGAAAATATTAGTAACTTTCAAGAACTTGCAATGCAATAAGCCTATCAACAATCATGATTTAACAATTAGATATCCAAGAGGAGTCAAGGTGAGAGATTTGATCAGAGGGACTATGTACAATTACGATGAAAATGGTTCCATAATCTCAAAAGAAGTTCCGATAAACCATAATTCCAAGCCGCTGGAGAATACGGATATCAAGGCTAAGCCAAGTGACACTGTGCCTAAAAAAGTAGTCTACGATACCTCTGCCGAGTCGCAGAGTTGGCCATGGATTGTTTATGTGCTTCTAGGTGTTGTTGCGATCTCTATCGGGTATTTTGTATACACCTTCCTGGTGAATCGGCTGTCAAGTTCCAAGGGCTAACGTGATGCGGAACTACTTTTCCAAAAATATACTCCTGATTTTTCTTATCCTGTTTCCAATTATTATATTCGTGCTGAGCCGTTTTCGTGCATACACCGTCGAGAGTACAGCGCCAAAGCTATCTTTAGTCGATGTTGTCAATCTCGGTGAGCGGGATCTTGGCGAGAAGATCGTATCACCTCTGACTATTACGAACAATGGAAACAGCGATCTTGTGCTGGATGATCAAAGGTCCAGTTGTGCCTGCTCTGGTCTTTGCGTCAAGGAAAATAATGTTCTTTCCTTACTGGAAAAGGCGGTAGTGGATGCTGGATCATCGCGAACCTTTTACATTCAAGTGACTGCCACTGGACTCTCAGGCCAACCCCGGCAACATATCCTCGACTTGCGAACGAATGATCCACAGTTTCCCAGGAAGCAGATTCAAGTATCTATTTCCAAGATTCGTGCAGGGCCTTACACTCAGCCCTCTTCACTACTCTTTGGCAAAGTAAACAAGGGTGAAAAAATATCTAAAACGATCGAGGTTCGTCACCCTGATTCCAAAACACTACGCCTTCAGCAAGCTGTGAGTAATGATCGAAGGATAACGGTGAGATTGCTGCCGACTGTCGAAAAGGCAAATAAGGATATCGACCCAAGGAATGATCATCTGTCAGGCTTGATAGAAGTTTCGATAGACACTAGCACAGCTGGTGAGATCAACTCAATAGTTCAATTGCTTTTCACTGAAAAGCCAACTGGCGAACTTAACTTGCCAGTCCATGGAATCATTCAAGAAGAGATCGTAGCTTTCCCAACAGTGATACTGCTCCCTAAAACGACGGAAAGTGGTCTCCAATACAAGGCAACCGTACGACTTTCTGCGAGCGATGGAAGCCTGTTTTTCGTGAGTAAAGTAACTTCACCGAAAATGGTCCAGGTCACCTCTCAAAATGATGAGGTTCCATCTCAAGCACATCAAATGCAAATAACCTTAGGTGAAGATTACAGTAGCGATGAGCCTCAGGAGCACATTCTCCACTTTGATTGCAGGAAAGCAGAAAGTGGTAACGTAATCACCATGAAGGTTAAACTCATCCTGCAACCGAAAGGTCGGCGATGAGAAAAGCCATTACTCTTGTTGAAGTTATCGTTGTCGTGGCGATCATACTGATTCTCATCGCGCTTGCCCTGCCAGCGGTGCAGAAAGTGCGTCGTGCAGCCGATATTCTGAAATGTAAATCCAATATGAAGCAGATGGGGATCGCTTTCCATAATCGACAAGCATCGCATGGGCAATTTTCTTTGCCGGATACTTCTACTTCACCTGCCAACCGGCAGGATTTGCTGGGCTGGTTAGTGCATATGCTCCCCGACATCGAGCAGGATGCTGTTTTTGCGAAGGCGATTCAAGACCTGGAAATATCCCGAGACACCAGTTCTGATCCAAGACACACGGGGCTGGCGAAGGTGATCCCCCTTTATGTATGTCCTACCGATACTCGTCTCTATGCACCACGCGTGTATCCTAACGGACTGGAAGTTGGCTACACCTCTTATCTCGGCGTGTTACAAGTACAGAAACTTGGTCCTTTGCAAGTAATAGCAGGTCCTCAGTTTTTAACTGCGCCGCTCGGTATGAGTAAACAGTCGTTTTCATTAATTAAAGATGGTGTCAGCAATACCGCCATGGTCAGCGAACGCCCACCTCCCGATGGAAATGTTTATGCTGGTAGCTGGTATACTGCATTTTATTATAGCGGTAATCCTTTTCGCTGCGAGGGACCACACTCCAAGATGGATTTGGGACCAGATGCACTCAAGTTTCTTCTTAACCAAAATAGCTGCCCGGAAGATTGCATCGTAAAAACGTATCTTGGCCCAGGAAGGTTGGATAACCCCTGCGATCGATTTCATCTGTGGAGTCTGCATGGGCTCGGCGCCAATTTTCTGTTCGCAGACGGATCCGTACGTTTTCTCAGCTATTCTGCCAATGCCATGATGCCTTCCATCTTTTCCATTGATGGAGGCGAAGCAGTGGAATTGCCCGATTGAGTGTTGTCTTGCTGTAAAATCGCTTGTGGAAAGCTGTTTTCCATCCATTTTTAACCAGTTCACTTGCACCGTATCCAATCATGATGCAAATACTCATGAGGGCATGATGCCCGGTTCATGAGTTGTGCCGACGATGATAACCGCAACTCGTGAGGGGGGCGTCCGAGCTTTCATGGGTGATAGTCAGCCTATCCAACTGGCAGGCTATCACCTCAGATTGCTTCTGCTCTGTTCTCAACACCGCCCTTTCCTCTGCAGACTTCCCTGCCCTTATTGACCCCATCAGACAGGTACCCTACGCTGAACGTAGTATAGATACATGGCATGCAGTGGGTGCCATGGTTTGCGTGTACTCACGCTAACCATGCCAATTCACCGCATGGTTACTATGGGGCTTACTTAGTAACGTAAGTGCAGTTTCCTTTCATCAGCTACAGGTCCTTCATGGCTGCTCCTCAACCTAAATCCAGTCCAGTCAAGTCAGGAACTGTCACGCCACTTCCACCATCCAGTTCAAACCTTGCTCATTCCGAAAGTGATTCCGGCAGCGCACCGCTTACCCCAGAATTACTGACAAGTTATAACCAGTCACATTACCGGCTGTTGCTATGGCTCTGCGTGCTGATGGCTTTTGTGCTCTCTTGCTTTCCCATCAGCGATCCCGATATCTTCTTCAGCTTGCAGACCGGTCGATTGATTGTATCCCCTGAAGCTGGCGAAAATTCTCAGCCAACCAACTTCCCGTGGGGCAAGGATCCCTACGGCTACGCAGAAGGAATCGACGCGCCGTGGTATCACACAGGCTGGCTGGGTGATGTCATCATTTATCTGCTCTACCAGACTGGTGGCGGACCTTTGCTGGTTCTGGTACGGGCACTACTGGTCGCATGGCTGGTCTGGCTGATTATGAACTCCGGCTCCCAATCTGTACCACGATTCTGGACAGTGCTGGCTGTATTCCTGGGCGTCCTGGTACTTTCACAACGTCTCTATTTCCGAACGGAACTTTTCAGCCTGGTCTTGCTGGGTGTTACTCTTGTCGCATTGACCAAACAACCTGGCAACCGACTTGCTGCCTTGCATCGACTGACTGCCAACCGGTGGTACTGGATATTGCCTATCCTGTTTCTTCTATGGGTGAATCTCGATGGATGGTTTTTCCTCGGACTTGCCGTTGTCATCATTTGGTGCATTGGCAGTTGGCTGCAGCAGTCAACCGTCGGAAAAGCTCAATGCAAAGCCTTGACGATAGCAACTCTTCTCAGCTTAGCTGCCTGCTGTGTTTCCCCATTTCATATTCATGCATTCCTGCAGATACCAACCTGGCTTTATCCACCCACTGCAACAGAACTCCACAATCGCTTTGTGGAGCAAAAGGCAAATAATCCCAAACTGCGTATGGCGGAACAGCTAAGGTTGTTCACTTCTCCGTGGGACAATGAGTTCTTTGATCATGTGCGTGCCGATACTCTGAATTCGATAGCTAACGAAGCACCATTACTGCCTGCGTTTTATCCTAAGAGCCTGTCGCTTTCAGAATGGGCCTACTACCCGTTCTTCATTCTGATTCTTGCATCGCTTTTCATGCTGCGTGGCCGGTGGTCGTGGGCCAGTTGCCTGGTTGCCTTGCTGTTCGTGATACTGGGAGCCTGGCAAAGCCGATTGGCAGGCTTTCTCGCTGTCGCAGGCATGACACTGGCAGTGCTCCATTTTCAAGGTGGTGCTTTGCCGACCCCGTGGATGAATCGACTTGCCATACTTGGAAAACAACTATTGTGCCTGGTACTCGGCTTGGCCATTCAGATCATCTGCCTGCTTCATCTGATTCCGACACCCGATGTATCACCCTCCTCTCTGGGTCATATACATCCACGCGGAGCGTTTGGATTGGCATTCCGTTCTGACTCTGCAATACAGCAAGCCTGCGAAAAACTGGAACTCTGGCGACGAACCTATCAGTTAGCTGGCAGGCCGTTTCATTACGACTGGACCGATGTGGTGGGTTATGATATCTGGTACAACCCGGGCAGCAGGCATTTCCTCGATCGTCGCCATGAAGTTCATACCACTGCCACCGTCAGCGATTTTCTTGCTGCCAATGATGCCATAGCCGGTGTGTTGTCAGATCCCTTGAAACCCGATGGCAGCAACCTCAGCAAAGTGTTTTCCCGGCAGGAACTCTGGCAGGGCATCTTCAAGAAATACGACATCAGCTATTTGATCGTCAAGAAACGTGGTTTCCAGAATGAACTGACTCGTGCCTTGCTCAGCGAGCGCGACCGCAACAACCTGCCTGTCTGGAAGCCTTTGCAATTGCAAAACGGGCAACTCTTTGCACTGGCTTGGACAGGCTCGCAGCATTGGACCAAGCTTCAGGCACTGGAGTATGTCCCAGGCAACCAGGTTTTCAGACAGAATACCACAAGCACCAGCAAGGCAGAAACCAAAGCGCCATTCGGTACCTTATCGCATTTTCTGCTGGGTGACGCTTCTCGCAGACCTGCCGCACTCGATGAATCTGCCTGGCATATTTATTACACACAATCTGAAATGAGTGAGCTTATCGGCAATGAACTAGCCAGAATCGAGTCACTATTCAGTATCGTTGGCAATCTTGGACTTCGTATCGCCAACCCAATAAACATGTTGCCTCCAATACAAGTCTGGTTCAGTAACAGACAGCGATCAGCCTCGCCATTATTCCTGAGCTTGCAATCGGCCAGGCAGGCAATGGCTGATTTACCCGCTGATGCCACGCTGTTCCAGCGAGCAGAAGTCTGGACTCAATACCTGCAGGCAATTTCCCTGATGACCCAGTACGAGCAGGAATACACACCGCTGGCTGCGCGATACCGCGAACCGTTGCAGTTGTTTGCACTGCGACAGACAGCACTCGCAACTCTCGAAGCTCGATTGCCCAGTTCCATTCTGACCAATCTGCAACTGGCACGCGCCTACCGCAGCGCCGGTGCTCTCGACGCCGCTCTGGAACATTGCTTGTATTTGCGTACGCTGGTGACCAGACAACGGCCTGACGATGCGGAAGGCCTCTACCGACGGCTAAGTGACGACTGCAAAAAGGAATTTGGTTTTTCCCCACTCGAACTCGAAAAAGAAGTCCAGCAACAACAGACAGGCTGGCAGAAAGCCGTCCATGAATCGGGCTGGGCACCACGCGATGGCAACCTCGAAAAAGACGTACTTAATCGTGCCGGAATGGCCATGCGGCTCGGTTTGCCACAACTCGCTCTACAGGAACTGATCCAGTCGGGAGTGAAGAATGCCGAAGCTGCTGTGCTTGCCTGCCAGATTTATTTCATGCTCGGACAGCATGATGTTGTCCTGGAAGAGTTCCTTAACCGTTCACCTGAAATCGTAAAAGCCCTGGGGCCATCTGAATATCATTACCGGGTATGTCTGGGCGAGTGGTGCCTGGGTCGGCCGGAGAAAGCAGCAGAACATCGTATTGCCCTGGCTAAATTCATGAACGATTCTGCTTTGCAGTCTGGACTTAATGCCGGCATGGTCAGCCTGTATGGCACCAGCACACAAAGCGTAGGCAGTATGTTGGGTGGCTCCATGCTGGCACAGCAGTCTGCATCTGATTCACTAGGCATCGCTGACCAGCAGGTTGCAGCAGGTCTCTTACTTCTCGAAGCTGGCAAGCCACTACTGGCTGCAAAATATTTTGAACAGGCTATCTCTCAAACCGATCCCAATACACCCTGGCGTCCACTGATCGAAAGGTATTACCAGCAGATCACTGGATCCAATCTGAAATAACCTCGTTTTCTCCCCACTCCCCTTGAGGGAGAAGGGTTGGTTTTTTTTGTTAAACGCTCCTCCTCCAGCTGCCGACGATCCTGATCTGGCCAGTCTGTTCGAAGCCATACAAAAGGGTGAGCTTGAAAAGGTGGAAGCGCTGCTCAGGCAGAAGCCTGACCTGGTGCATGGCCGCGAAAAGGATGGCCAATCACCATTACACATTGCCGCGGAATATGATGATGCCAGGATTGGATTGCTCCTGCTGACCATGGGAGCTGATCCGCGGGCACGTTTCGGAGAAACGGGGCATACACCACTTTCGTGGGCAGTTACCTGTCATGCTTTGTCGTTCGCCAAAGCAATGGTTCACGCTGGAATCAAGCCAGATCTGTTCACCGCAGCAGGCATGGGGTCGCTGGAACTGGTGAAGCTCTGCTTCGACGACCAAGGCCAATTGCAACCTGACTCCGTAGTTACCGGCAGCACCAGGTTTGACCAGCAAGGTAACCGACTTCCCTGCCCGCCAATTTCACCAAGTGAACAGGTTGCCGATGCACTCTACATGGCATGCCGCAATGGTCAGTTGGAGATCGTGCGTTTTCTCCTGACGCGCCAGCCCGATCTGGCGTTCCGAGCTTACATGGGTGGAACCTTGTTGCACTGGGCCTACTTTGGCTGCAATACTGATGTGATAAATGAGATGCTGCAGGCAGGATGCGATGCGACTGCACGCGATGACAATTTGAGTTGCATTCCAAAATCATTTGGAATCTGCACGCCTGCCAACTGGGGATTTCTGGAGCTGGTCGAACGTCAATTGAGACGTGACCCCACACTGGCCAACTTCATGGATGGCCAAACGAGTGCATTGCATGAAGCTGCAAGCAAAGGTCACGTTGAGATTGTGAAGTTACTCTTGCGAGCAGGTGTAAATCCCCAACTGTTGAATGGCACCGGCCAAACCGCAACGGACCTGGCAAAAGCAAACGGACACCAAGCCGTTGTCGATCTACTCTCAATATGAACTCACGCGGATCGGGTGCCACGGTTTGCGTGTACGCACGCTAACCGTGCCAATTCACCGCACAGTTACTTTTACGGCATGATTTTAGTTCTGAAGTCACTTTTTACGGTGGTACAAACTCAAGTTGATGATTATTCAACGCTTTCAAGAAGTTCCTGATTCACGCCCCATTTGCTAATAACATCCTTTTTGTCCCAGTATCGATAAATGAACTTGTTCTTATTCAAAAAACGGTGACACAATTGGAAGGTTGTTCCATCATCAATTGTTCCCTCCACGTCTAATCCTCCTGCATTTCCGAAAGTTTCCAGAAGTCGATTGATGCGAATCTTGGTGCCGATTGGAATTTCTTTAATAACAGTCAAGTGATATGGTGGCGAATATTCCGGATGGTTTCGATCAAATGAACACGGGGCCAACATGATGATTTCTGTACGATCCTGCCTATCGGTTATGTCTGCGAGTACCACTCTAGTTTTGGTTCTCCAAATCGTCCCTTGAAACTCCTTGAACTCGTACTTTTCTTCTTGGGTTACATCGAGTGGAGGATCAACAAAGAAACGACCCGGTAATACTAACATTAGCAGGAACAAGGAAACAGGAATGGCTATCGGAGCTACCTGGAAAATAAAAGCTGTTTTCAACCACTTCACACTTAACATCACATATGCAAAAAGAGAGCAGACAAGGTAGATACCGGGATAAATCATCGTAGTGATGTAAAATGCAACCGGAATGAAAACAAGAGGCGCCTTAGGTCCTTTGTGTCCGATCGAGACCGAAAGACCCATTATGCCTGCAGTAAGAAACCCTGGCGTCAGAATGAGAAGGTAAGCGCACAGTACCCTAACTGATTCAATACTTTTGATAGACATTTTTTAGTCCAGCGTTTTTAACTCCTGATATTAACCATTACCTTCTACTGAAGCCAACCTTAAATGATAACGAGCGTGCCAATTCACTAAGAGCATCTAACAAAAAGAACATTAGAGGAAATAGCCGCAGATGACGATGCACCCGAGTAGCATGAACGCTTCGTGGATGTCATCGCGTCGTTCATAGCGAACCCGTAAGCGTCGAAATTGATGTAGCCAACTGATG